>CAYGCC010000001.1:0-3371 GCA_964348165.1 uncultured Gemmatimonadota bacterium
CATCAGTGGTTCGATTTGGCTGGCTTCGAATACGAGGCACTCGCCGGCCGGCTTCCGCTCGCGCGCTGGATCGAGCGCGGCAACGAGCTGTTGACCGACGACGCGGATCTTAGGAAGGCGGTGAGCTAGCGACCGCGCCGCCGGGCGCGAGCGCGCCTCCGCCTGGCGGCCGCCGACTTCCGCCGCTTGGCCACGCTGGGCTTCTCGTAGTAGCGCCCCTTCTTCATATCTCTGAACAGACCCGAGCGGATCATCTTGCGACGGAACTTCTTGAGCGCCCACTCCAGGTTGTCGTTTTCCTCCAACCGCACCTCGACCATGCACCCTCCACTGACAGAGGCAAAAAAAGACACGGGATCCTGATTTTCAAAACTCCCGTGATCTCTTGTGGTTGCGGGCAGCGAAGATAGAGTCGTTGCCCCGTTTCTGGCGACTCCGAACCTTAACGTTACGGGCGCCTCCTGTCCAGTCGGCGCGCCGTCCGCACCCCCGGCCATTGACAGAAACCGCCCTACTGCTATGCTTCATTACCGTTGAGAATACCAGCGACACCACAGGGACCTGGCTCAGACGCCGGTCCTTTTTTTGTATGCGCTGGAGAAAGCCGCCTCGGCAAGGTGCCGGCGGCCGCAAACGGTGAGCCCAGCGCGGGGGCAAAAAGGTCCGCGCGTCAAACAGATGAGTCGGTAAGTACGGCCCTGCCGGACTCCGACCCAATCAACACACAAGGAGCACGGCAGAATGCGTACTACCGGAACCGTCAAGTGGTTCAACGACAGCAAGGGCTTCGGCTTTATCACGCCGGAGGACGGTCAGAAGGACTGTTTCGTCCACCATTCCTCAATCCAGGCCGAGGGTTTCAAGAGCCTGAGCGAGGGTGAGCGCGTGGAATTCGACGTCGTTCAGGGCGCGAAGGGCCCGGCGGCGGAGAACGTGACCAAGCTCAGCAGCTAAAAGCTGCGAACAGCTTGACGCACCAGGGGGGCCAGCTCGGTGATACTGAGCTGGCCCCCCCTGCTGTTGCGACCTAGAACGTTACGCTGTGAGGCGTAGCGCCCGACAATCACCTAAGCAGCCGCCGGCATCGTCACGACCCCGAACACGAGCAGCGTCACCATCAGCCACTGCAGGAACAGCATACCGATGTGGATGAAGAGCCCGATCTTGACCGAGCGGCGCCACCACACCAGATAGGCCCACGGCAGGGTCATCAGAAAGAACGTGGGCCAGCTCCAGGGTGCGACCAGGTGGAACACGGCAAAGAGCGCGGCATTGAGCGCCGGGGCGCTCGCGCCTAGCCGCGCGATGCGTGGCAGCAAGAAGCCGCGGAAGTAAAGCTCCTGGGTCGCGCCTCCCAGCAGCACAAAGCTCACGAACATCAGTCCCCAGATGCCCAGCACCAGGCCACGTGGCGCGGTCGTGAACAACTCCGGGTCGGGCCGCATCGCGAACCAGTCCGGCACCCAGCCAAAGGGTCCCGCCAGCAAGGCGCGGTCGATCGAGGGCCCCACCCCGCCGATCATGAAACGCTGAAGAGCACGAGCGGCACACCGATGACGAGGTATTGCCAGAGCGGTATCTTCGCCCGCCAGGGGAAGGCATCGCCGAGCGTGAATCGCCCACCGGTCTCTCTTCGCACCTGCCGGCCGATGATCGCCCAGCTGACCGGGACCTCGACCAAGAGGACGGCGAGCATCAGCGCGAGTATGTTGGGCCACCCGCGGGGCCCCAGGATGGCCGCGAGCACCGCATAGGCCAGGGCCGCCGGAGGCCGCGCCTGCTTTGCCGTTGCCTCTGACGGCTCCTATATTGTAAACGTGCGTTGTGGCGTAGAGACGCGTAGGGAGTCACAGCGACTCGGGAGCTTTCCGGCCATGCAGGATACCCACCCTGCCGCTCACCCAGCGGGCGTCGCGCTCATCTGCACTGATTCGTGTGACCAGTTTCTAAAGCCAGTTTCACGCAAGTCTCCACGGCGCTCGTCGGTCGGGGACGTTGCCAACTCGCCAAGCAGGCCGGATCGAGCGCAAGAGCCGAACCCGGCCAAGTTGGAGTGAGCAGCTTGGACGAGCAGGATCGTCTACAGTCCGCACTCTCGAACCGCTACCGCATCGAGAGAGAGCTCGGTCGCGGCGGGATGGCGACCGTCTACCTGGCCGAAGACCTCAAGCATGGACGCCAGGTCGCCATCAAGATCATGCGACCCGAGATCGCCACGATGTTGGGCAGCGAGCGTTTCCTGCGCGAGATCCAGATCGAGGCGCGCTTGCAGCATGTCAACATACTCCCCCTTCACGATTCCGGTGAGGCCGGTGGGTTTCTCTACTGCGTCATGCCATACGTGGAGGGAGAGTCGCTTCGGGACCGCCTGGAGCGCGAAGGGCTGCTTCCCCTGGAGGATGCTCTCCGTATCACCAGCGAGATCGCCGACGCCCTGAACTATGCGCACAGCCAGGGAATCATCCACAGGGACATCAAGCCCGAGAACATCCTCTTGTCTGGCGGGCACGCCGTCCTGGTGGACTTTGGAATCGCCCGCGCCATCGGCGCGGCGGGGGGAGAACGCCTGACGCAGAGCGGTTTCGTGGTTGGCACGCCCGTCTACATGAGCCCAGAGCAAGCCAGCGGCGAGTTTGAGCCGGACGGCCGGAGCGACATTTACTCGCTCGCCTGTGTGCTTTACGAGATGCTGGCCGGTCAGCCACCATTCACGGGCCGCACCGCGGCGGCCGTCGTCGCTCGCCATCTCCGTGAACAGCCATCCTCCATGCGAGTGGTACGGCCCGAGGTTCCAATCTGGCTCGAGCGAATCGTTCAGACCGCGCTGGCCAAAACCCCAGCAGATCGGTATCCGACCGCCCAAGCGTTCTCCGCGGCGATCGCCACTCACTCCGAGCCACGGTTTGGGTTACGTCGCTCGGTCTCACGCAGCCGCTGGCGAAAGATCGGCGTCGGGCTTGCCGTCACCGTTTCACTCGCAGCCGCCCTCTTCCTGGTGAAGGCGCTCGATGTGCTTGTCGGACGCGGCGATGGACCGCCAGCAACTTTCGCTACCGCCTTCAATCCGGCTCACGTCGCGGTGCTGCACTTTGAGGATCACAGTGAGGGGCAGCAGCTGGGCCCGTTATGCGCCGCTTTCACGAAGAAACTGATTCACGAACTCAGCCAGGTCGAAGCCCTAAAGGTCATCTCGTTCAATGGCATTAAGCAGTTCCGCGACTCCAAGGTTACGCTCGATAGCGTCGCCCGCACCTTCAATGTGGGGAGCGCCGTCGAGGCCAGCATCGCCGAGTCCGAGAACCGCTTGCGTGTGACGGTCCAACTTTCCGATGCCTCCACGGCGCGACTCCTCGACAGCACGGAGCTGGAAC
>CAYGCC010000002.1:0-2488 GCA_964348165.1 uncultured Gemmatimonadota bacterium
TGGCGCGGGGGTCGTGGCGCGCGGCATCGCGGGTGACGCTGGCCAGCGTCGCGCCGCGCTCCAGCCGTTCCCCGCGCAGCGCCATCACGCCGAACGCCGCCGGCCGGCCCGGGAACTCCTCGGCGCCCTCCACCATCTGCCAGCGCGTCTCGATCCAGCCGATGGCCTTGAGCAGGCGCGGCGGCACGTCGAACTCGCCAGCGGCAGCGGCGAACGCGTCGTCGAACGGTGACGGTGTGAGGTCGAGGGGAGTCGGGGCGCCGACCTCCGAGGAGAACGGGACCACGGCGAATTCCGGGCAGGTCACGTCCGGCCCGGCGGGCTCCTCGCCACAAGCGGCAAGCAGCGGGGAGAGGAGCGCGGCCGCGGCGAAGCGCGACCGGCGGCGTCCGTCTGGAGGCGTTCGCGCGCTCACTCGCGGTGCCGGACGTCGAGGACCAGACGGGGCGGCTGCTCCAGCTCGAGAACGCGGTAGGGCGTCCGGCCCGTCAGACCGAGGACCCATTCGACCTGCGCCTCGAAGTCGCAGATGATCGTCAGCTCCTTCAGCGCCGGCATGGCTAGCGTCCGCCGGCGGTCCGCGATCGTCACGTTCCCACTGTCGTCGTGAGCCTGGGCCGGTTGCAGCCGCACGCTCAGCCGGGTGGCCCCGGCCACGCTCACCGCGTCACCCGACCCGCAGGCGTAGACGGCGCCGTCGACGTACGCCACGTCGTAGCCGGGCAGCGGTCCCACCGCGAACTCGAAGACGACGCGGTCGAATCCAGAGTGGGCGGCGGTGCGCACGGCTCGGAGTACCGCCACGGGCGGGGCGCTGTGGCCGGCGCGGTGGATCGGCTCGCTGGTGCCGGCGAAGCTGGTGTCTTGCCGAGCGGCGGCCGGCGGGCCGGAGTCGGTGGCCTGAACGGCGGTATCCGGCGAGCTCGGGTGCGTGGCTTGAACGGCGCCGACCTGCTCGGCCGCTGGTTCGCGCTGCGCCTGGCACGCGGCGAGCGCCAGCAGCAGGGTGAGCGCGCACGCTCGGGCTCCTGGGCTCATAAACTCATGATATGGGGCATGGCAGGAGTGGGCCAGTTGCGACCGCAGCCCGCCTGGCGCAGCTTGGCGTCTGTCTACCTTTCGCCCAAACCCGTGTGCCCGCGAACCATGAAGGAGGCAGCTATGCATAGAGATGGTTCAGGCCCACGCTGACGCGATCTGGGTGCCGACGACCCGGGGCGAGATGTAGCGGGGTAGAGCGTGGCAGCCGGCGTCAGGGGCGGAAGAAAGCGAACAGTATCCCGAGCAGCGCGCCGATCTGGCCGATCCAGAACACGAACATCCAGCGGGTGATCCGGCCCTCGAACGCGCCCATCTCAGCGCGGAGCGCGCCGATCTCCGAGCCCATCTCCGCCCGCAGCACGCCCAGCTCCTCGGCCAGCCGGCGCTCGAACCGACTCGCGGCGATCTCGATCACGTCGCCTCGCGTCTGCACGCTTGCCTTGTTCAGCAGCTCCGCCAGCGCCCGGGTGCCCTCTGGTCCCAGCTTTTCCCGCAGCGCTTCTGGGATCGCGATGATCAACGGCCAGCCCCGCCCCTCTTCCCGGGTCCATTCTACGCTCGCCGCATCCCGGCGAGCAACGGTCGGAAGGAAGCTCGGGGCCTGCCGTCAACGGTCGATCAACGGAGCGCAGTATGCCCGTGGCTCCTTACCGGGCAGTCCGAAAGCAGCATCGGCCGGTTTCGCTCCAGTTGTCGATACGTCATTGACTTCGCCGGGTCCGAGGCCGTCAATTGGCTTCCATGGAAGAGTTGGCCTTTGAGCGTGCCGCCGTCTTCGGCGCCACGGGGTCCACCGGCACTGCGGGCGGTTGCTCTGCGACCTGGCCGAGCGAAATGAGGCGTACGGGCGACCGTGGCACGTACCGGGCTCGGGCGCCGAGTCGCCCCGGTCGATCCTGGCGCTGGCGGCGCGCTTGCGCGATGTCGGCTTGAAGTTGCGGCGCGGCCGGCGCTGGATGCTGGTCCTGGCCGGGCTGTTCAACCGGGAGATCCGCGCCTTCAAGAGAGTGTTTCCCCTCTACGATCGGCCCGTGATCCTCGATCCGCGCCGGATCGGGGAGCTGCTGGGCGACCTCCGGCTCACGCCGTACGCGGAGGGAGTTCGCCGCACGCTCGACGAGTTCGAGTAGCACCGGCAGACGGTCGACTCTCCTTTAGATAACGGAGTTATGTCGAACGAGATCTTCACCGAGACTTGGGCCGAGACCTGGGCCGCGGAGCTGAACCGCAGCGCTGCCTACCGCGAAGCGGCGCGCGCCTGGGAGTGGCCGATCGTCTTCGTTCTGGAGGAGCCAGCGGGATCAAGCGCCAGGCGTCGCAGCGTTTACCTCGACCTGTGGCGCGGTGAGTGCCGCGAGGCGCGGGCGGCCTCGGACGCCGACCTCTCCACCGCGCCTTACGTCATCGCCGCGCCCGCCGCCGTCTGGGGTGAGATCCTCGCGGGCCG
>CAYGCC010000003.1:0-2959 GCA_964348165.1 uncultured Gemmatimonadota bacterium
GAGCGCGATGCGTACCGCCTTCTCAGTCGGCAGCGCCAGCGTTTCATCGAGCGCGTTGGTGTGCAGCGACTGCGTGCCGCCCAGCACCGCCGCCAGCCCCTGGTAGGCCCCCCGGGCGATGTTGTTCTCCGGTTGCTGCGCCATCAGCGAGACGCCCGCCGTCTGCGCGTGCGTGCGCAGGCGCCAGCTCTCCGGGTCCTTCGCCCCGTAGATCTCTTTCAGGTGGCGGGCCCAGATGCGGCGCGCCGCCCGGAACTTGGCCACCTCCTCGAAGAAGTCGTTGTGCACGTCCCAGAAGAACGACAGCCGCGGCGCGAACTCGTCCACGTCCAGGCCGCGCTCGATCCCTTTCTCGACGTAGGTGAAGCCGTTCTTCAGCGTGTAGGCCAGCTCCTGTAACGCCGTCGATCCGGCCTCGCGGATGTGGTAACCGCTGATCGAGATCGTGTTGAACTTGGGCGCGTGCTCGGACGACCACTCGAAGATGTCGGTGATGATCTTGAGCGCCGGCTCGGGCGGATAGATCCAGGCGTGCTGCGCCATGAACTCTTTCAAGATGTCGTTCTGGATCGTCCCGCGCAGTTCCTTCAGGTCCACGCCTTGCTTCTCCGCCGTGGCCAGCAAAAAGCAGTAGAGCATGATGGCGGGGCCGTTGATCGTCATTGACACCGACACATCGGCCAGCGGGATCCCGTCGAACAGCGTCTCCATGTCGGCGAGGCTGGAGATCGCCACGCCGCACACCCCGACCTCGCCCTCCGAGCGCGCGTCGTCGGAGTCGTAGCCCATCAGAGTCGGGAAGTCGAAAGCGACGGAGAGACCAGTCTGGCCGTGCTCGAGCAGGTACTTGTAGCGCTCGTTCGTCTCCTCGGACGTGCCGAACCCGGAGAACTGCCGCATCGTCCAGAGTCGCGTCCGGTACATCGTCGTGTACGGCCCGCGGGTGAACGGGTACTCGCCGGGGAAGCCGAGCTTGTCCGAGTAGCCGGCGTCGTACGTGCCGGTGTCCAGCGCCGTGTAGAGCGGCGCCACCTCGCGGTCAGAGAGCGTATCGAAGCTGACGTCGCGTTTGGATGTCGCCTCGTACTTGCCCAGCCACGCCGCCCGCTCGCGCCGCAGCCGCTCGTTCTCTTGCTTCAATCGCTCAACCTCGGCCGCCAGATCTCGCGAGACGGGATTCCGTTTCGCCATATCGCTCTATCCTTCGTCGTCGCCCGCGCCCATCGCGCGCAGGATCTCGCCCGCCACATCGTAAGGTGTCCGGCGGCCCGATTCCAGATCCGCCGCCGCCGCGTCCAGGATCGACTCGCCTCGGCCCTCGTCCCATACCCGCGCCCGCAGGTGTCGATCCACCACCGCCCGCACACGCTCCCGCAGCCGCCGCCGGCGCCGCTCCGCCAGCAGACCGGTGTCGCGCAGCCAGCTGAAGTGGTCGTCCAGCGCCGCCAGCAGCTCGGCCACGCCTTTCCCCTCCTGACCCGTGGTCAGCAGGACGGGGATCTCCCAAGCCTCGGGCGTCGCGGCCGCCTCGGCGCCCGCTTCCGCTGCCCCGGCGCCGCCACGGTCGTCGCCCGGCTTCGCGCCGGCCTGGCGCTCCGCCGCCCGCTTCCGGGCCAGCTCCGACAGGTCCACCCCGTGGTGGGCCGGGATGCGGTCGAACGCCTTGCCTTGGCGGATGCGGAGGATCGTCTTGATCTCCGAGGCGGCGCGGCGTGCCTCGGGGCGGTCGGCCTTGTTGACCACGAAGATGTCGGCGATCTCCATCAAGCCGGCCTTCATCGCCTGAACCGAGTCGCCCGACTCGGGTGTCAGCACGACGACCGTGGTGTCGGCCGCCTCGGCGATCTCCAACTCCGACTGGCCGACGCCCACCGTCTCCACGATCACCAGCTCGAAGCCGAAGGCGTCCATCAGGTCGGCGACCTCGCGGGTGGTGGTCGCCAGTCCGCCCAGCGAGCCGCGGCTGGCCATCGAACGGATGAAGACGCCGTCGTCGCCCGCGGAGCCGATCATGCGGATGCGGTCGCCCAGCAACGCGCCACCGGTGAACGGCGATGTCGGGTCGACCGCCACGACGCCCACCCGCGCGCCGCGCTTTCGCACGTGCATGGCGAGCGCGTGGATCAGCGTCGATTTACCGGCGCCCGGCGGCCCGGTGATGCCGATGCGCTGCGCCCGCCCCACTCGATCGTGCAGCGCGCTGAGCAGCGCCTCGAACCCGGGGCGGCCATTCTCCACCCACGAGATGGCCCGGGCCAGGGCCCGGGCCTCACCCGCTTGAAACGCGGCCAGCAGTTCGCGCTGGCTCGATTGGGTTTTCTTCGTCGGCACGCGCGAAAACTGTTTGCGCCCGTACCGACGGTCAAGTCAGCGTCGTGAGGACGGCGCGCCGGCTCGTCGCGCGGCGGCCGTCCCGGCGCAAGCCGCGCCGCTCCTTACTGCGCAATCACGCCGATCACGGGGCTCCGAGCGCATGGCGTGCACTTCTGGGACAACTCGCAGCCGCCGGAGCACTGTAACGCGGTGCAGCTGGTCCCGGAGCGCGTACACCCGGACGTCTGACAATCCCCGAACGTCGAACCCGGCTTGAGCTTGCAGCGACCCGTGCAACAGCTGAGGACGGTGACCGGCGACTGCGGCTGCGTAAACCGCAGATTGAACGCCTGGGTGCAGACGACCGTGGTACCCGTCGAGTCGGGCAGCTCCTGCACCGAGGGTTCACCCACCGGCTCGCGGTACTCGGCGCTCTCCCACAGCTCGTCGATGCGCTCCTGGGAGAGGAAGGTCACCGGCGGCACCTCGGGCACCTCCTGATACTCGCAGCTCCATAATACGCCGCAGGCGCATGCGAGTAGCAGCATCCGGGTTCCGTCGATCGGCGTCATGCCTGACCCCCTTGTCGTGGGCGTGATGAACGGGCTGCGACGAACGGCTGTAACGACCCAGCAGCTCGGCGAGC
>CAYGCC010000004.1:0-20097 GCA_964348165.1 uncultured Gemmatimonadota bacterium
GAACTTCGATCCGGTCGTCGTGGCCTGCTACATGGGCGATTACAACTGGTCCATCGGACTGAATCCAGCCTGGGGTGATAACCGGCGCGTCGTGACGACGCCAGGATTCCCGACCGGTCGGCCGGATCCTGACGTGTTCTTCTGGCCTGGGGTCACCCTGTTCGCCGATGTGCAGGTCAACAACCCGGCCGGCGATCCGGGCAACAACACGACACAGAGCGAGACCTCGATCGCGCGGATGGACACGGTGGTCGTCGTGGGCTTCAACGATTCGGGCCAGTTTGCCGCAACCAACAGCTTGACCGGTTACGCTTACTCGTTCGACGGTGGCAACACCTTCACCGATGCGGGCGTGCTGGCGCCGGTTGCGGGCGGGCTGAACATCGGTGACCCGGCGCTTGCCGTGGATGCGGCAGGCAACTTCTTCTTTGCGACGCTGGCGCAGGATGCGGCGGGGAACTCGTTCATCGGCGTGGCGAAATCGACGGCAATCGTGCCGGCAGTCACCTTCGGGCCACCCGTCTTGATTCCGGGTCTGGTCGTCAACGGCTTTCAGGACAAGGAGCTCATAGCAGCCGACGCAACGGGTGGAACGTTCTCCGGCAACGTCTACGTCGTCTGGACCGAGTTCCCCTGATCTTCAGAGTGTAGCTGCCGTGCGGCTCGCCGGAAGCCGCACGGTCAGCGCGCGACCGCCTACTCGTGATACCGCGCCTGGCGACGCGCGGAGCGCTTTCCCAGCCTCGCGGGCATCGCAAACTTTCGCTTTCAGGCGCCCACGCCGGGAGTCGACGTTGCTGGTAGAATCTCGATCTCGCTAACTTGGGTTCATGAGCGGCCAGCAAGGTGAGCCTCTGGCCCCGGCCCCGGCCGGAACCGCGCCGGGAGTCGAGCGGATGGGGACGCTGACCAGCGTCTCCGACGGCCGTGAATTCTCCCTCGGATTTGGCAGCATGCGGATCGGCCGCCAGTGGCGCGCCGACCTGATCATCTCCGACAAATCGGTTTCCCGACAGCACGCCGACATCATCTTCGAGAGCGGCCGCTACGTGCTCTACGATCACAGCGCCAACCACACTTGGGTGAACGGCTCGCTGGTGCAGGTGGCGCAGCCGCTGCGCGACGGCGATGCGGTGAGGTTCGGGCGCGCCGAGTTCCGCTTCACCTTGCGGGAGGCGCCGCTTCCGGCGTCGCGCAGGAGTGAGGGTGTGGAGCGGCTGGACGTGGCGGCGTCCGCGACGCCGGTCATGAAAGAGGGAAAGAGGTGGCGGCGGAGCGGGCCGGCGAAGCTGGTGCGGCGTGTGCTCCTGATTCTGGCCGCGCTGGTCATCGCGGCGGTCGCGGCGATCTACCTGCTGTTCCTGTAACCAGGTCGAGCCGGACCGCCGCGTCCCGCTCGCCGAGCGCTACGACTCTGGCCGCCTACAAGATGTGCCTCAGAGGGGTGGCGGCTGGTCCATCTCCACGGGCTTTTCCGTGATCGCCGTCTTCGCGTCCGATCCGTACTTCAACAGCTCCATGCGCCCATCGGCTTGCGTCAGCTTCACCATGCCGAACGGGACGTCGCCGATCCAGATCTCACCTTTGTCGTCGCCCTTGGCGCGGAAGTGACGGGTCTGAAATGTGCCGGCGGGCACGGTCACCCGCTCGATCCCTAAGTCCTCAGCGCTGGCGCAGTGTTCCTTCCAGCCGGGTCCCGGCCCGGCGTCGGCGGCCATCAGGTCGATCATCTCCTGGGGGGCTTTGCGGGGCGGCTGGCCAGGCATCTGGACGATGTACGATCTAACATCGTTGTACTCGAAGGGGTAATAGGGCACGAGCATTTTGGCGATGACCGGCTCGCCCACGGCGGGCGGGATAGTGGCGACCTCGACCCAATAGTGCTTGACTCCCTTGACCGGCTCTTCACCCACCACAGAGAAGCGGATGGTCATCGTCCCGTTCTCCACGTTGGTGAATTGCAACTCTGCGTACTGTCCTACCTGCGGTGCCGGGTAGACGTAGGGGCAGGGACTCTCGCGCTCCTGCGCCGACAGCCCCGCCGCCGAGACGCCGGCCGTCACCAGGCTCAACAACGTCAGCTGAACTCTCATAGATGGATCCTCTCTGCGGAAGCGGCCTCGAATCGAGGCTTTGTCTATAATCGCTACCCCTAATACCCCGAGGGCGCAAGCTTGATCGCACCCCCCGACGGCCGGTGAAATCGGCGCCGGTCGCCACGAGCCGCAAGCGGGAAAGGCGTGGCTGGGCCGGCCCCAAAAGACGAAGCGCGGGCGACCCCAACGGAGTCGCCCGCGCCGATCCCTCCATCCGGTCGAAGCCTAGCCGGCTCCGAGTGCGATCAGGAACAAGGAGAAGACGAAGATCTCCATGAACATCTCGAAGATGTCTCCGACTCCTTCAAACAGCTGTCCAAGCGCCTGCAACTCGACCGGCGTGAGCGGGTCGCCTTCGGCGTTGGTGATCAGCGGTTCGTTCATGGTGCCGGTGATAACCGCCACCAGGTCGCCGTTCAAGGTGACGCCGCTGTTCTGACCGATGACGCCCTGGCTATCGACGCTGAGGCTGAAGACGGCGTTTCCGCGGTTCGAGGTATCGGTGAGCGTCACGACCAAGCTGCCGGACCCCAGCTCGTCGTCGACGATCTGCCCCTCGAAGGTGAGGTTGGCCGAGAAGGTGGCGAACGAGAAGTCGAAGCTGAAGTTGACGGTCTGGGTTGTTCCGCTGACGTCGATGCCAAAGCGCAGCTGTTGCTCGCCGTTGGAAACCATGCCATCAGTGGTCAGCGTGAAGCTCGTCGGCCCGGACGAACCCGAGACGTCGACATCGAGCAGGTCTCCTTTCCCGTTGACGTGCGCCGTCATCGAAATGGTGATGGTCGGGAACGAGCTCGTGTCGATGATGTCGAGGTAACCGATCTCGGTGAGCGGGTTGATGGGCTCGAGGTTCGGATCGACCGAGTAAAGGATGAAGCGGACGCCATTCGCCGGTGCGCCGGTCGCATCCGGGTCGATTTCATAGCCCGGGGGATTCGCCAGCTCGTTCCAGCGGAACGTCTTGCCCAGCGCGCCAACCGGTATGCGCTCGGGCGTGCTCGAGCTCGACGCCCGCCACGCCTGCCACTCGTTGACGCTCGCCAGCGCGCCGAGTCTCAACGCCTCGGCCGTCCCGACATCGAGCGCGGAGATGGCTTCGACCGGCGCCACGGCCGGGCTGAGCGGGACGCCGAGGAAGGCGCCGAAATAGGTCAGACTGTTCAGCGCGTCGTTCTGATCGAAGTATTCAGCGACGACGTTGTCCAGAGCCGCTGCGGCTTCCGTAGGATCGAGATCACCGGGTGGGCCGTTGTCGCCGCTGCACGCGGCGAAGACGGAGAGAGCCAGAGCCGCGACGGTGAGTCGCGTGAGCCATAGCGCTTTCAATCTCCTCACTTCTACCTCCCTGTTTGACAGAGTACTCTCGATAGGCCGTTAGAGGACCTGCGCCTTGGGGAAGAGGCCGATTAACAACTCTGGACAGGGGATTCGCGCCACGGCTGGCGGCGCATGAGGGAGATACCGCGACCCCAAAAATTCCACGTTTCAGCCCCCACGCAAGCTCGACTCTTGTGGGCCAGGTCGGCTGACGCGGAGTCCGAGCCCGCGATGATCGAACGGTTGCGCTGGACTTAGCTGGAAGGTTTCGAGGCCGCGAGACGAAAGGCGATGTAGACGGCCAGCACCACGGAGATGAGGTCGAGGAGGCCGTAATAGCGGTCAATCGCGGTCAAGATCGCGCCCGGGCTGCCGAGCACCGAAAAGATGCCGCCGATGCCGAGATCGTCTTGGACGGTGGTCAACGCGGCGCTCGCCATCACGGCGCCGATCGCCGAACCGATGAGCGTGCCGGCGATTCCAATCACACGGAACGGCATAGTATGGCCTTCGCCTTTCAGCCGCACGCTGATCCCCACCATCAGGCCGATGGCAACGGCCAGCGGGCTGGCGCCGTGACCAGCTCCCAGCGACAGGAGGGCCCAGATGACCGCGCCGGCCAGCGCGGCGCTGCCAGCGGCCAGCGCGGCTCGGACCAGCTTGGCGGGCGCTCTGGACGAGCGAGCGACCGGAGCCGCCGTGGCGGGCGCTCCCAGCGAGATCCGCTTTCCCGAACTGGTCTCGATGATCGGCTCCCCGAGCTCGGCAGTCCCCGCTCCAGCGCTGAGGATCGCCTCTACCTCGTCCATGTCGGGAAGCGCGCGGCCGAACTCCTCCTCCGGGAAGAATGAGGGCTTCCGCGGTTTGCGCCCTCCCCTCGCTTCCACGGGCTCGTGCGGTTCCGCGGGTTCGGCCTCGTGCACCTCCTCCAGCAGCTGCTCGAGTTCCGCGTCGGTCTCGATCAGGCGCTCCAGTTCGCTGGCCTCCTCGACTTGGGCTGGCCCCTGGTCTAGCGCTTCCGGCGCGGCGGCGGCTTCCAAGTCGGGCGGCTCGACTAGCGGCGTTTCGGCTTCGAGCGTTGGCTCCCGTTCGGCGGCTGGAAGCACCGGCTCCGGCGGCGCTTCCTCCTCGGCGGGCGGTGCCGCTTCGTAAACCGGCGGCTCGAGCTCGGGTACGCTGACTTCGTCCGCGGTCACTTCCGGGGCGGCAACTTCAGGCTCGGCCGGCGCTGCTTCTTCGACGGGTGTCTCCGCCGGTGGTGGTGGGGCCGCGGCCTTCGCTTCAGGCGCTGGCGTTTCGCCGGGCGGGGCCTCGGTCGCGACGCCGGGCCGCGGTGCGATCGGGGTAATCTCGTCGGGGATGCCCTCCTCGCCCACCTGATGCTCGAAGGCGATGCGATGCTTGGCCAGCTCCCAGCTCACGCGCCCGAAGAACTCGAGGGAATCCTCGCCGGGTTCGACGGTGCTGACGAGGCGGACGATGGTGTCCTCCGGGCGCTCCCCGTATCCCGCGGCGAAGTCGGGGCTGCGGATGTAGCGCACGTAGTTTCTCACCTTGGCCGAAAGCTGCTGGTGCATGAGCTCGGTCTCATGCCAGGGCCGGTCCTCCTCGATGAGAAGAACGATCTTGCCCGTCAGCTCGTCCTGGGTGACCCCATCAACCGTGGTGGGCTCGGACATCATCCTCCCACGTCCCTACGTCCCGAGAGGTTCCTTGCGTGATCGAATACCGGCGGGTGTGGCGGGAGCGGCGGAGGCGATCTCAGAACCGGATATGTAGATCGGCTCGCTCATCACAGGCCGTGTTTATAGTCGACTATCGCGTCAAACGCCGCCGGCGTGGGGTGAGTCGATTCGGTAGACGATGCCCCCCGCGCTCCCCGGCTCGGCCGCCGCCTTGCCCTCGGCGACCAGCGACATCAGCGCGTGCTCGACTTCGACCTCGGTGAGCCCGTAGTGCGTCGCCGCGTCCGCGGCCGTGATCCGCCCACCCTGCGCGATGGCGCGCCAGACGATCTGGTCCTTGACGCTCGAAAGCCGTTCGGCCTCGGGGCTGTGGCTCTTCTTCTTGCCCCGATAGCCCGCCCACAAGAGGGCCGCACCCACCACAGCGGGCAAGACACCGAGAACGAGGAGAGCGATGAAATCGAGCCCACTCGGCAAGCTCACCACAAAGGTGAGGAGCCAGAGCATCACGATTCCAATAACGAGGAGCAACCCGCCCCAGGACGACCTCGTCACGTCCCCAAGCTAACAATTGTGCACCTTTTAGGCCAGTTGGGCCGCCATTTCGGCGTATTCCGGCGCCCCGACCAGCCGCGCCGGGGCAGCGGGTGGGCGCGCCCGCCAATCCCGGGTCGGGGATCGCCGGTCAGAGCGGCCAAACGCCGCCGGGCTTGAACTGCGAGTAGGCGGCGAAGGCGAGCGCGTAGGCGATGACGAACCAGGCGAGCCGGGTGGCGGGCACGATCGGGCGCCGCGCTTCCTGGCGCACCACGATCTCGGCGAAGGCGAGCGCGAGCTGCAGGGCGAGGATGGCGGGCGTGGAGGGGCGGAGGTAATCGGCCCAGGGGTAACCGAAAAGGAGGCCCGCCCCGAGAACGACCAGGTTCTCCGAGACGATGAGCGTCACGGCGAGCGCGTATCCGCTGTCGATACGGGCGCGCCAGGACGCGTAGGCGTAAGCGCCGCCCAGGGCGAGCGACATGACGAGGGCGGGAGCGAGGGAGGGCAGATCGCGGAGATCGACGATGACAGGGTAAAGCAGATGAGATGCTGCGATCAGGGCCAGGGTAATCGGCGTGGCCCACGGCCGGGCCGTGGCTTCCGAGTTTTGCGGCTCGCTCATTCTGGTGCGGGCGCTGGAGTGTGACGACGAGCGCTCGGGCCCGCTGGCCTGCCCGCCCGGGGCTCGATACTTTGCCGCACCATGAAAAGGCGCGGTGAGCGGATGCGCAAGCGAGGCCTCGCGACTCGGAGCGCGCGGGTGCTTCTGGCGTTGTGGCTCGGCACGCCCTTGGCTTCGGCGGCGCAGGGGACCGTCGACCCGGATCACGGTCTTCTGGCCGTGACCCGAAAGCTGCGCGGTCTGAACAGCGTGAAGCGTGTTCTGGTGATCGGCGCCCACCCCGATGACGAGGACACGAGCCTGCTGGCGGTACTGGTGCGGGGGATGGGGGCGGACGCGGCCTACATGGCGCTCAACCGCGGCGAGGGCGGCCAGAACCTCATCGGACCGGAGCTGGGCGTCGCCCTCGGGCTTCTGCGAACCGAAGAGCTGCTCTCCGCGCGTCGTCTGGACGGAGCCGAGCAGTACTTCAGCCGCGCTTACGACTTCGGCTACTCGAAGTCGGCGGATGAGACGTTCGGCCTTTGGCCGAAGGATTCGTTACTGGCCGACGTGGTGTACGTCGTTCGCCGCTTTCGTCCCCAGATCGTCGTCTCGGTGTTCAGTGGCACCCGACGTGACGGGCACGGCCAGCATCAAGCCGCCGGGGTTCTGGCGCGCGAGGCTTTTACGGCGGCGGCCGATCCGGCGCGCTTCCCGCAGCAGCTGGGCGATGAGCTGCGGCCCTGGACGCCGCTGAAGCTTTATCGTTCGACCCGCTTCGACTCCGCGGCGACGACGCTGTCGGTGGAGACGGGCCGTCTCGATCCCATCTACGGGCGCTCGTATCACCAGATCGCCATGGCGGGTCGCAGTCAACACCGCTCACAGGACATGGGGCGCATCGAGGCGTTGGGTCCGCGGCGAACGCGGCTGCAGCTGATCGAAAGCCGGACGGCGGCGGGCTCCGAACCCGAGACGGCGCTGTTCGATGGGATCGACACGACCTTGGCCGGGATGGCTGCCGCCATCTCGGTGCCCGAGGCGCGCCGCTCGCTGGCCGAGCTGCTTGCGGCCTACGGCGCTCGGGTCGAGGGGGCGCGTGAGGCCGTGGGCCGGTTGCCGTGGAAGGATGCGGCGTCGCAGCTGAGCTTGGCGCTGGGCACGCTGCGCCGCGCCCGTGCGGTCACGGCGCGAGCTGGCCGTGAGGCCGGACCGTTGCACTTCGTGCTAGGGGAAGAGGAGAAGATGCTGCAGACGGCGCTGGCCGAGACCGCCGGTCTGATCGTCGATGCGTTCAGCGACGAAGATCTGCTCGTCCCCGGCCAGAGCCTCGAGATCGAGGTGCAGATCTGGAACGGCGGCCCACTGAAACTGGCGCTGCGCGATGTTTCGCTGCGAACGCCGGAGGGTTGGGTCTCCGAGCCGCTGGGGAGCCTTGCGCGGCAGCTCGAACCAGAATCGCTGAGCCGGCAACGCTTCCGCCTCACCGTGCCCGACGCCGCCGAGCCCACCCGACCCTACTTCCTGCGCCAGCCGCTGCAGGGCGCCGTCTACGCCTGGCCCGCCGAACCGAAGTGGCGCGCCCAGCCGTTCGAGCCGCCGCCGGTCGAGGCCGAGGTCGTGCTGAATGTCGGCGGTGAAACCGTACGGCTACGCGTGCCGGCGGTTCACCGCTACGCCGACCAGGCGCGGGGTGAAATGCGGCGTCCTCTGTTCGTGGTCCCGGCCGTGGGCGTCAGCGTCGCGCCGGCGCTCGCGGTGTCGCCCCGAAGCCGCGCACAGAGCTTCGCTTTCAGCGTCAGCCTGCGCGGCGCGTCACCCCGCCCCGTGAGCGGCCGGGTGCGCCTCGAGGTTCCCGCGGGCTGGGTGGTGACGCCGGCCGAGGCGGCGTTCGCGTTGGCGGGGCCGGGTCGTTCGGTCAGCATCGATTTCAAGGTAGAGGTGCCGGCGGGGCTGGCGGCGGGCACATATGAGCTGCGGCCGGTAGCGGAAACGGAGGACGGCCGCCGCTACAGCTTGGGCTACACCGTGATCGACTACCCGCACATCCAGCGTCGCCTGCTGTTCGAGGAGGCCGTGGCCCGCGTCGCGGCGTTCGATCTCGAGCTGGAGGCCGGACTGCGTGTCGGCTACGTGCCGGGGGCCGGGGATGCGTTGGCCGGGGCCATCGCGGCGATGGGGGCGCGGGTCGACGTGCTGGACGACCGCGCCGTTGCGGCCGGCGACCTCTCGAACTACGACGTGATCGTGCTCGGGATTCGCGCTTATGAGACCAACGCGACTCTGGTTGAAAGCAACGGGCGCTTTCTCGCCTGGGTGCGATCGGGCGGGACGCTCATCTCACAGTACCAGCAGTACGGGTTCTTCAACGGCGACTTCGCGCCTTACCCGATGAAAGCTCGCTTCCCACACGATCGTGTGGCCGATGAAGGTGCGCCGATCACGATCCTGGCCCCGGAGTATCGGCTGTTCGCGACTCCGAACCGCATCGGTCCGGCCGACTTCGAGGGTTGGGTTCAGGAGCGCGGCCTCTACTTCGCCAACGAGTGGGACGGGCGCTATCAGCCGCTGCTCGAGACCGCCGACCCGGGCGAAGCGCCGAAGCGCGGCGGCTTGCTGGTCGCGCGCTACGGCGAAGGCGTCTACGTGTACACGGGCCTGTCGCTGTTCCGGCAGATCCCCGCCGGCGTGCCGGGGGCCTACCGGCTGCTGGCCAACCTGCTCAGCTTGAAGTGATGAGGGCCGCCGCGCCGATCGTCGCCGCGATCTTCTGCCTGGGCGCCTGCGCCGAGTCGGGCGACGTGCTCACCGTATATTCGCCGCACGGCACGGAGCAGCTGGTCGTGTTCGAACAGCGCTTCGAGTCGTTGAACCCGGGCGTCGATCTGCAGTGGGTGGACATGGGCTCGCAGGAGGTGCTGGATCGCGTGCGCTCCGAGCGCGCCAACCCACAGGCCGACGTCTGGTACGGCGGTCCCGAGGTCTTCTTCTCGCGGGGCGCGGCGGAGGGGCTGCTCGAGCCCTATCGTCCCAGCTGGGCGGACGCGGTGCCGCCACAGGCCCGGGGGGCGGACGATCTGTATTTCGGGGTCTACCTGACGCCGGCCGTGATCACCTACAACAGCGATGCGCTCTCGCGGGAAGAGGCGCCCAAGGACTGGGACGAAGTCCTCGACGCCCGCTGGCAGGGCAAGGTGTTGATCCGCGATCCGATCGCCAGCGGCACCATGCGCATGATCTTCGGGATGATCATCTATCGCGGGCTCCAGGCGACCGGCGACACGGCGGCAGGCTACGATTGGCTGCGTCGGCTGGATGGGCAGACCAAAGAGTACGTGCTCAACCCAACGCTCCTTTATCAAAAGCTCGTCCGCCGCGAGGGGCTGGTCACGCTCTGGAACCTTCCCGATGTGCTGCAGCTGAAGGCGCAGGACTTCCCGCTCGACTATGTGCTGCCGGCCAGCGGCACGCCGGTGCTGGTCGATGGCATCGCCATCGTTAAAGGGGCCCGGCGGCTCGATCTGGCGAAGTCGTTCGTCGAGTACGTGGGCTCGGTCGATGGCCAGCTGCTGGGCGCGCGGGTCACCTTCCGCAACATTACCCGCAGCGACATACCCGAGGATTCTTTGCCCGGATGGTTGATCGAGGTGAACCGCGAGTTGCGGCCGATCATGCTCGATTGGGAGCTGCTGGAGACGCGCGGGCGCGAGTGGATGCGCTACTGGGACTCGCACATCCGCGGCTCGGCCAAGCGCAGGCGGTGAGGAGAGCGGTTGAGCGATAAAGGTTTCCTGCAGCTTGAACGGCTCACGCGCACCTTCGACGGCGCCGACGCCGTGCGCGATCTGTCGCTCGAGATCGCTGAGCACGAGATCGTCACGCTGCTCGGTCCCAGCGGCTGCGGCAAGACGACGACGCTGCGCATGATCGCCGGGTTCGAGGTGCCGGACTCGGGCCGTGTGGTGCTGAACGACCGCGACGTGACGCGGCTTGCGCCGCAGAAGCGCGGCTTCGGGATGGTGTTCCAGCACTACGCCCTGTTCCCGCACCTCTCCGTCGGCGACAACGTCGCCTTCGGCCTCGAAAGCGCCGGCCTCACGAAAGCCGAGATCGATACGCGCGTGGCCCGGGCGCTGGACCTGGTCCGCCTGCCAAGCACCGAGCGCCGCTCGATCGGCTCGCTCTCCGGCGGCCAGCAACAGCGGGTGGCGCTGGCTCGGGCGCTGGCGCCCGAGCCGCAGGTGATGTTGCTGGACGAGCCGCTCTCGAACCTGGACGCGGCGCTGCGCGAGCGAACGCGTCGCGAATTGCGGTCGCTGGTCAAGGACATCGGCATCACCAGCGTCTACGTGACCCACGATCAAGAAGAGGCCTTCGACCTCTCCGATCGCATCGCGGTGATGAGCGAAGGCCGCCTGGAACAGGTGGGCCCGGCCGAGCAGCTCTATCATCATCCGGCCACCGAGTTCGTCGCCACCTTCCTGGGGCGCGTCGGCGCCGTCGCGGGCATCGCCGAGGCGGCCTTCGCGGGCGGCGGACTGAGCTGCCGGCTGGCGGACGGCCTGGTCTGGCCCGCCCTGGCGCCGGAAGGGCACGACTCGTTGCCCCAGGGAACGAACGTGCGCCTGCTGACCCGTCCCGAGGCGCTGGCCTTCGCGCCGCCCGACGCCGAGGGGTCGCTGCGCGGCGTGATCAGCGATCGGCGCTTCGCCGGCTCGGTCTACATCTATACGGTGACGGTGGAAGGGGGAGCGCTGGAGGTTCAGGCGGACGGCGACGTCGCGCGCCTGGGAGCGGCGGTGGGCGTCCGCCCCCGCTCCGCCCCGGCGGGTTTGTTCGCCTTTCCACGTCGGCCTTCACCCGACGAATGACCGGGCGCCGTGGCCCGCCACGCGGCCTGGGCGCGCGCCTGCTGGTCGCGCTCGTCTTCGCCGTCCTGCTCTGGGCCGTCGTTTATCCCAACTTGGTGGTTCTCGCCGAGAGCGTGCGCGGCGATGGGACGCTCACGCTTCGCCACTACGGCGAGTTCTTCGGCACGGCCGCCGAGCTGCGGGCGCTCTGGTCGAGCATCTGGATCTCCATCGCCACGGTCGTCCTCTCGGCGTTGGTCGGCGTGCCCCTCGCCTTCCTGTTCGCCCGCTTCGAGTTCCCGGGCCGGCGGGTGCTCGGCGCGCTGGCGGCGATGCCGGTGCTGTTGCCGCCGCTGGTGGGCGTGATCGCGATCCTCTTCCTATATGGAGAGAGCGGGATCGCCACGCGGACGATACAGGCGACGCTGCGGCTCGAGTCGCCGCCCTGGCGGCTGCAGGGTGCCGGTGCGATCCTCGCCGTGCACGCCTACTCGATGTATGTCTACTTCTATCTGTTCACCCTCGCCGGACTGGCGCGGCTCGATCCGGCGGTGCACGAGGCGGCGGCCTCGCTGGGCGCGGGCCGCGTTCGCACGCTCACCCGGGTGACGCTCCCGTTGCTCACCCCCACCCTCGCGGGGGCCGGGCTCCTGACCTTCATGACCTCGATGGCGTCGTTCAGCGCGCCCTACGTGTTGGGCGGCGGCTTCCGGGTGATGACCACGCAAATCTTCAACTCGAAGCTGCAGGGCGAGACGGCGATGGCGATGGTCGAGACGGTGATGCTGGCCGCCGTGTCGCTGCTGGTGCTCTGGCCGCTGGCACGCTGGGAGGGAAGCCGCGAGTACGTGGCGCCGGGCAAGGGGACGCGGGCGGCGCGCGTGCCGGTGAAGTCGCGCTGGGGCGCGATCGGCGTTCCGCTGGCGGCGGGGCTGGGGGTGCTGCTATTGGTGCTGCCCCACCTGACGCTGCTGCTCGTCTCGTTCGTGCCCGACGGCAGCTGGACCATCGAGACGCTGCCGCCCAGCTACTCGTTGGAGAACTACCGCGAGCTGTTCGCCGAGGCGCGGACCTTCCAGCCGATCGTGAACTCGCTGCTCATGGCCAGCGCCGCGACCTTCATCGCCTTGGCGCTGTCGCTGGCGGTGGGTCAGCTGGTGGTGCGCTGGCGGGTGGCCGGACGGCGGTTGTTGGAGACGCTGCTGGCGCTGCCCTGGGCGCTGCCCGGCACCGTTCTAGCCATCGCGCTGGCCACGACGTTCGGGGTGAACGCGCCGTGGGTGGGGCGCGTCGTGCTGGTCGGCACCGCGTCGATCCTGGTGCTCGCCTACACGCTGCGGGTGCTGCCGCTGACGGGCCGAGCCGTGGTGGCCGGGTACCGTCAGCTCGACGCCAGCCTAGAGGAGGCGGCGGCGTCGCTGGGCGCCGGGCCGTGGCGCCGGCTGCGCCGCATCACGATCCCGGGCCTGCTTCCGGCGATCGCGGCGGGCGCGTCGCTGGCGTTCGTGACCGGGCTGGGCGAGTTCGTCGCCTCGATCGTGCTCTACACGCACCGCACCCGGCCGATCTCGATCGAGATCCTCTCGCAGCTTCGCGACTTCGATCTGGGCGCCGCGGCGGCCTACGGCGTCTTGCTGATGGTGCTGGTGGCGGCGTCGTTCACGTTGGGGCAACGCTGGCTTCAGGGTCGGCGCGAGCCGACGAGTTCTTAGCTCGAAGCGGCGGCTTCCCCGGGTTCGAGGGTATTCCAGCAGCCCCAAGAGCTTTCAATCGCGGTGGAGCGACTTGCGGATCGAGCTGCTGAGCGGGGCGAACCGGCGGAGCACGTCCCCCAAGCCCCGGTTGCCGTTTGTCACCATGGCGATCGCCGCACCGGCGCGACGATCGCCGAATGCCACGACGCAAAAGCCTCCACCGTGGCCCACGCACTGGCGCGTGTTCCACCAGCCATAAGGGTGAGGGCCCAGCCAACCGAGGAGGAAGCCCCGGCCGAGGACCACGTACGAACGGAGCGTGCGATCGAACCCGGATACATTCGGTCTCAGATAGCGCTCCAGCGTTTCTGACTTGATGAGCCGAGCGCCGTCGACGGTGGTTCCACCCGCCAACAGCATCTCATAGAATCTGGCCAAAGCCGAGGCCGTCGTTGCCATGGAGGCGCCCGGTACGAGGCTCGTCAGCGTCGACGGCGCGTTGTAGATCTCCTCGAACCTGGCAGCCACATCCTCCGCACCGAGCCGGTAACGCTTCGGCCCCAGCCAATAGGTGCGCGCCATCCGCGACGTCGCGTCGTGAGCGACCCGCAGGCAAAGCGATCTCAACTCCAGCGGCAGGATCTCTTCGAGGAACTCGTCAACACACAGTCCCGAGACTTGGCGCACCAGCTCGCCGAGTATCCACCCGAACTCCAGCGGATGATACGCCAGGGTGCCTCTGCGGTAACGAGGCGGTGACCTCCAGATCTCCTCCTGCACACGATCCCAGTCCGCCCAGATCTCGGGAGAGTTCCACAGCCCAGGCACCAGGACGCCACTGCGGTGCGTCAGGATCTCTAGAACCGTGACCTCACCCTTTCCCTCGCGCTTGAACTGCGGGATGTAGTGCGAGACGGGGCGCTCGACGTCCAAAAGCCCACGATCTTCGAGAACCGCGACAGAGAAGGCCACGACAGGTTTTGATGCCGACATGACCTGGAAAGGGGTGGCCTCTGTGACCGGGGCCCGTTCGCCCTCGCCGGGTCGGACCCCCCGCGCGATTCCCAGCGACACATTCAGCAACTCCGCGCCGCCAGCGAGGACGACCAACTGGCCTCCGGGGAACCGCCCCCGCTCGAGCTGTCGGCGGAATAGCGCTTCCGCATTTCTGAGCGTCTCGTTGGCCGACATGTGGTCGTGTTGCTAGCCCATCCAGAAGCCCTTGCGGTGCGATACGCCCAGCGCCTTGCGACAGGTAGCGCAGAAGTAGATGAACCGCTTGCCGAACACACCCTTCAACTGCTGATACCACACCGTTCGAAGCTCCGTTGAGCAGTGTGGGCACAGCGGCCGCAGGTCATCACGCTGCTGAAGTTCGATCATCTCTAGGGCCCTCCACTGACGTCTCGGGGGGCATTACGTCTATCTCGTGCTTGCATCAAGATGAGCCGCGGCCACCCCGCGCGAGTATTCTCACCACTTCCCCGCCCTCCTCCTGTACGGCCCGGGCGCTGTAGCCGCCCACGGGCTCGCGGATGGGGCCGCGGATGCGCCAGCGGCGGATGATCCAGGCGCCCGTTTCCAGGCGCTCGAAATCGAGGCGGCCGCCGAACCCGGTGCGCGTAACATCCATATACGCCGGGAAGCGCAGCCCGGCGTAGCGGAACTCGAGCTGGCGCAGCTCGGCGCTGCGTTCGTCCAGCCAGAGCACGCCCTCGACGTCGGTGACGGCCCGGCCGCCCACCGGCCGGAACGCCAGACCGACCAGGCCGGGGCGCTCGTCGTCCTCGTGCTCGAGCGTGAAGCAATGCGTGTCGAGGAAAGGATCGGAGAGCAGCACCTCCGCGTCCGGCGCGTAATACAGCTCGCCGTGCGCTGACCGCTGCACGAAGCCGTTGGCGATCAGCTCCTCCGCCGGCGGCGTGATGAACGGCTTGCCGCCGGTCCGCCAGACCGAGTCCGAGTTCTCTCGCTGGATGACCAGGGTGTTGGGGTCGAGCACCCGGGAGTAGCGGTAAAGACGGAAGGTGAACAGCTGCCGCTCCTCCGTCCAGCGGGTCGCGGCCAGCGCTTTGCGCGCTTCCTCCCAAACACGTGCCAGCTCCAGCCCTTCTTCCCGGCGCGCCACACAGCGGCGCTCGGCCTCCACCGATACGCCCGACAGCTCCACCGCCACCACCGGCACGGTCAGCTGGTAGTCGCTCGTGGTGCCGATCTCCAGCTCGATCGGCGGCGAGGTGACGGTCTGGTAGCCGATCCGCTCGGCACGCAGCCGGTAAGTGCCGGCGCGTTCGGCCTTCAGCCGGAAACGTCCCGACTCGTCGCTGAGCCCCCGGTCCACCTCGACTTCCGTATCGTCGATGAGGACGATGAAGACGAGATCGATCGGTCGCTCGCTCCCCTCCTCCACCACGCGCCCGCGAACCGCCTGGCCGGACGCCGGCGCGGTCATAAAAACGGAGGCAAGGAAGAAAACGCCCAGGGCCAGGGCGCAACGAAGAGCCGGTTGCATGTGCGAAACGATGACAGGTGCGGAAGCTATCGGCGTCGGTCGCCCCAGATATTGGTGCTCTCGATCTCTTTGTCGCCGGCGAACACACCACCGGCGACGCCGGCGCCAAAGGCCGCCACCGTAAGGCCGCCGATGATCGGCAGGGCCGCGGCGAGCGGTGCCGCGATGATCAAGGCGCCGGCGCCCGCCAGCCAGGGCGCCGCCTTCTTACGCGCCTTGGGGATGAAGCGCAGCTTCTTTGTCACGAAGCGCTTCGTGTACTTATAGCCGCCGTAAGCGGCTCCACCTGCCAGCAATAACTCGATACCCATGATTTCCGCTGTCGGGGATACTGCTTCTGCCCTCAGTACTACTACGGGCGGTGGCGGCCTGAGGATTCAGCTGCGGAAAAAGTCCGCAAACCCGCGATCTCACCCCATCTCGACCGCGGCGGCGCCGGCCCGACTTGAGGCTGTGATATAAAGGTATACCTTTCGGTCCTTCTAAGGCTACCGGTGGGGTACTGCGAGGGTTCCGCTCAGTCGATCGCTGTAGCATAACCTACAGCTGGGGCCGTCCGGGCAGAATAAGCTAGCGGTGAAACTGCTGAGCGCGCTCTGCGCGTCTAACCAGACGTGTGCTTCACCCTCAAACGGACTTTGCATGCCCGAACCCGGTGGCGGCTTCTGGCGTTGTAGTTGAAGGTTGACCCGCTGTTCGCCGCGACGGCTCGCGCGCTTGCGCCCATCAAACTTCGAGGGAGGAAAGTCGTGAAGCGTTTTCCCATCGCAACAGCGCTGCTGGCGGTTCTGGCCGCTGCGGGCCCACCTGGGTCATCTCCTCCCACGACGACCGGCGCCTGTATGTCGCATGCAACGCCCAGGGTGCTATCTTAGAGGTTGATGCTGAGACTTTGGCCGTCACCCGCAGGTTCCAGGCTGGTAAGGGGCCTTACAACCTGGCGGCGACCGCCGATGGCCGCCTGCTGCTCGCCACCAACAAGGGCGCCCAGTCGGTCAGCATCTTCGACCTGCGTGCCGGCCGCGAACTGGCGCGTGTCCCCACGACCGAGCCGATCACCCATGGCGTGGCGATCTCGTCGGACGATCGCTACGCCTTCGTGTCGAACGAGGCGATCGGCGCGGTGCAGGGGACCGTGGATGTGATCGATCTCGGCTCGCTGGCGCGGGTAGCCTCGGTCAAGGTCCATCATCAGCCGGGTGGTATCGACTTCTGGAAGATGGAGCCTTTGGGGAGGTAGCCTGATGGATGTCCTCAACCGGGACGAACTTCGCTCACTCATCGAGGAAGGTGGCAGCCAGTGCGTCTCGCTCTACCTGCCGACGCACCGGGCCGGTGCCGAGGTTCAGCAGGACCCGATCCGCTTTAAGAACCTGTTGAAGCAGGCGGAGGAGCGGCTGGTAAAGAACGGGATGCGTCGCGCCGAAGCCCAGCAGCGCTTGGCGCCGGCGCAGCGCTTATTGGTGGATAAGAATTTCTGGCAGCACCAGAGTGATGGTTTGGCCCTCTTCGCCTCGCCGAAGGGTACGCGCCACTTCCGGCTGCCGTTCGAGTTCAGCGAGCTGGTGGTGGTGACCGACCGCTTCCACATCAAGCCGCTGCTGCCGCTGCTCAGCGGCGACGGCCGCTTCTATATCCTGGCCCTCAGCCAGAACCAGGTGCGGCTGCTGCAGGGTACGCGTTTCAGCGTGACCGAGGTCAACCTGGACAGCCTGCCGAAAAATCTAGCGGACGCGCTGGGCTTCGAGGAGCGCGAGAAGCAGCTCCAGTTCCATGTCGCCGCCCAGGGCGCGGCGATCTTTCACGGACACGGCGGTGGCGGAACCGACGAGGCGGTGCACAAGAAAGATCTGCTACGCTACTTCCGACGCGTCGACAAGGGGCTGCAAGATCTCGTGCACGGCGAGCGGGTGCCGCTGGTTCTGGCGGGGGTCGACTACCTGCTGCCGATCTACCGTGAGGCGAACACCTGCGCCGACTTGATGGACGAAGGGATCGTCGGCAACCCGGACGGTCTGAAGGCTGGCGAGCTGCACGCGAAGGCGTGGGCGGTTCTCGAGCCCCACTTCGCGAAGGAGCAGCGTCACAAGGCGGACCAGTACCAGGAGCTGATCGGCACGGGGAAGGCGTCACACGACTTGCGGCACATCGTGCCCGCCGCCTGGCAGGGACGGGTGGACTCGTTGTTCGTGGCCGTCGGAGTGCAGCGCTGGGGCCGCTTCGAGGCCTCGGCCGGCGACGTGGTCGTGCACGACAGCCACGAGCCGGGCGACCAGGACCTCCTGGACCTGGCGGCGGTGCAAACGCTGGTGCACGCCGGGCGGGTCTACGCGGTGGAGCCGGCGCAGGTGCCCGATTCGGGCGACCCGGCTGCGGCGGTGTTCCGCTACTGAGCGAGTGCGGTGGGGCCTGACGGAAACTCGCGCTCCGCCGGCGGCTTCAGCGCTAATCCCGCCGTCCCGACTTCTCAACCTCCCAACACAAGGCCCTTTCTCGCCGAGGACCTGAAGCACCACCGCAAGGTGGCGTTCGAGGTACCGTCGGCCGCGTTCTTCTTTTTCTAGCAGGGCGCCGCGCGAGGGTGCCGGTCACCTCCGGATTTGAGAGGACCGGCGATTGGTCATTGCCCGCTGACCGCCTCCCGGCGCATACTACAGTGTTAATCAATCTACCAACGTGGAAGGGATGAGCTGCATTACCCCTTGAACGGGGGGTTTTCGGCCATGAGTCGTTGCCTCGGATCCCTGCCGCCCAGCCGTCGCGCCGCCGATCCGGCCCGCCGGCAGAACCCGATCGCACCTGCCAACATCTTACTCCAAACAGTTCCCGACACAGACAGTCGAACGCAGCGTGGAGTAAGGACGTGCAAGCCCCAACCGAACGGAGGGAGCATATGACTGCGAAGTACAAGACGCCCATGCTGGTGGTCGGCGCGTTGTTCGTCGTGTGGGGCGTCGTCGGTTTGTTTGACATGGGTAACATCCCGTACGACGGGTTCCTGACGGACCCCAACTACACGGTGATCCGGGTCGATGAAGGTAGCCCCGCCGACGCCGCCGGTCTGGTGGTGGGGGACCGTATCGCCAGCGTCAACGGCGTGTCGGTGGAAGACACGCCGGCGCTGACCCGAATGCCCCGGGCCGCCATCGGCGAGACGCGCACGCTGGTGGTGGAGACGGCCACGACGCTGGCCGCGGGCGAAGCGACGCCGCCCAGCCGCGAGGTGGCGATCACCTACACCGCGCAGCCGACGCGGGACACGGCTCTAACCTGGGCGGGGTTCATCATCGGCCTTTGCTTCGTGGGGTTCGGGCTGCTGGCTTACACGCGGGCGCCGAGCCGGGCTTCCCTGCTGCTGGCGCTGACCGGGCTGTGCTTGGGTCTCGCGTTTCTCGGCGGGCCGTACATCGCATCGTACGGGCTGCGCACCATCGTCCAATCCGTGGTGCTCTTACTGGTCGTATTCGGCTTCGCCACGCTGGTCCACTGCCTGGCGGAGTTCCCGAGGGCGAAGGCGATCCTTCAGAAGCCGCACATGACAAAGGTGCTGTACGCGCCTGCGGTACTGATGGCGCTCTTCTTCCTCTGGCTGATCATCTTCGAGCCGCGGGGCACCACCACACTCAACAACGTCGCTAACGTGCTGGCCGGGATCTTCGTCGTCGGCTACTTCGGCCTGGCGCTCGTCGCCTTGATCCACAGTTTTGTGAAAGCGACAGCTCAGGAGCGATCGGCCTACGGCCTGAACCTCATGCTGGCCGGCGTGATCATCGGGCTGGCGCCGGTGACCATCGCCTCGCTGATCCAGATCTTTGCACCGAGTGTCCTTTTGCCGGGCGTCGACTTCTACTTCCTGACGATGGTGCTCATACCGATCACCATGGCGCTGGCCGTGATGCGAACTGCGGCGCCAGCCGCACCGGCGCCGGTCATGTAGTACGGGGGCTGAAAAGACCTAAGAAAGGGGACGAGGGCGGTGCGCAGCTACTCCGCCCTCGTCCGCTTTAGCGCCAAGACCCCTGCGGCCAGTGCGCTAGAGATAGCGGCTCCGCCCATCAGAGGGCGCTGGCCCAAGGTAGTGGTGGTCACTTCATGCGCGAGGGTTACTTCGCCGCGGCCGATTCCGCCGACGCCTTCTCCACCTTCACCGCGCAGAACTTGAACTCCGGAATCTTCCCGAACGGGTCGAGCGCGTCGTTGGTGAGCATGTTGGCGGCCGCCTCTCGGAAGTGGAACGGCACGAACACGTTTGTGCGCGAGACGCTGGTCGAGGCGCGCGCCTTCAGCGTGATCGTGCCGCGGCGCGAAGTCAGCCTCACATAACCTCCCGACTCCACGCCCAACTCCGCCAAGTCGTCCGGGTGCATCTCGCAGAACGCCTCGGGCTCGATGGCGGCCAACGCCTTGGCGCGCCGCGTCATCGTCCCCGTGTGCCAGTGCTCCAGCAGGCGGCCGGTGTTGAGGATGAACGGGTACTCATCGTCGGGCAGCTCCGCCGCCGGCTGATACTCCGCCGGCACGAACTTCCCGCGCCCGCTCGGCGTGGGGAAGCCGTCGCCGAACAGCAGCTGCACGCCGTCGCTCGCATCCGGGTCGGGGCAGGGCCACAGCTTGCCGGTGGGCTTCAGGTTCTGGTAATCGAGGTCGGCGTAGCTGGGTGCTAAAGAAGTGAACTCGGCGAACACCTCCTCAGTGCCGTCGTAGCGCATCGGGTAACCCATGCGCGTGGCGATCTCGCAGACCAGCTCCCAATCGAGGCGCGCCTGGCCCGGCGGCTCGAGCGCCGTCTCACCCACCTG
>CAYGCC010000005.1:0-25233 GCA_964348165.1 uncultured Gemmatimonadota bacterium
GTTGAGAAGAATGATAAGGCGTTCGCCGGTTTGTCCGATACCGTCGAGGTAGCGGCCCGCCAGCCCTTTGAAGAAGTCCGGCGCCGGGCTGACCGCCTCCGAGGGTAAGCGCAACACGCCGGGAACCTCGTCCACGATCAACCCCAGGCGATTCTCGCCCACCTGCACGACGAGCAGCCGATCGACGCCCCGGCCGGGCGTGATCGGAACCGAGAAGCGCTTGCGCAGATCGATGACCGGCAGCGCCGCGCCCCCCAAAGCCACCACGCCCTCGACGAAGTCGGGCGCCCTCGGGACCTCACGGATCTCGGGGACCGTCACCACTCGGGAAACTCGCATCACATCGATGCCGAACTCCTCGCCGCCCACCTGGAACGTTATCAGCTCGATCGGCTCGGCCTCGTGCTTTTCAGGCATCGCTTTCCCTTCCTCACCTCGTGGGAAATCGTCCATGGGTAACAGGGTCGCCGCATCGAGCCGGCGCACCAACTCCCCACCGATGTCAACGAGCTCTTCCGAATCGCTTGCGCTATCATCCGCCTCCGCCACGGCACCCATCTCGGCGACTCTCAGCGCGACGCGGCCCTTTCCCTCTCCCACGACCAGAAGAAGAGATTCGCCAGCTTCTCGCTCGACGCTCGCGGCTCCGGGCACGATCGTTTCCAGCTCCATGACCGGGATCCAACGATCGCGCACTTGGGCCAGCGCGATCTTGTCGCCGGCAGGTCCCGGCAGCCGGTGGACGATGGGTCCCGTCGCGATGACCTCGCTAACCACCTCGGCTGGAAGCGCGTAGCGCGAAGAACCGACACGAAACGTGATCAGCCGACTCAGACCGACCCCTCCGGCGGAAGTGATTCCAGACATTCGAGGATGGCTTCAGGCATCCGTTCCAGCGGCACCGTATGCTCCGCCGCGCCCAGCTGAACGGCGCGCCCCGGCATCCCGTACACCACGCAGCTCCGCCGATCCTGTGCCAGCGTTCGCCCCTGCGCCGCGCGGATGGCGCGCAGCCCCGTGGCTCCATCCCGCCCCATACCCGTCAGCACAACCCCGACGCAGCGCCCTCCGTACACCTCGGCCACGCTGGGGAAGAGGGCGTCAGCTGCGGGGCGAGTCCCCCAAAGCGATTCTTGCTGGTCGAGTACGATATGCACGCGCGAATCCGCCCGACGCACGCGCATGTGGAAGTCGCCAGGCGCGATCCAGATCTGATTGGCAACCACCGGCTCGCCACCGTTGGCCTCGGCGACCGGCATCTGGGCCAGGTCGTTCAAGCGCGCGGCGAGCGCCGAGGTGAACCGAGGGGGCATGTGCTGGACGACCAGCACCGCGGCCCCCAGGTCGCCGGGAAGCGCGGCGAAGATCTGCGCCAGAGCGCGAGGGCCACCGGTGGATGCGGCGATGGCAACGGCGGCTTCTCCCTGCACGATGGGCCTCGGGAGGGCCAGGCGTGCCTCCCGCGCGCGAACCGCGAGCAGGGCCCGGATATCGGCGCTGCGGGCCGCCTCCAGCGCCCTGAACAGCTGGCCTTCGGCCCGGGCGAGGTCGAAGGAGATCGGTCCCGACGGTTTGGCCACCACGTCGACCGCTCCCAGATCCAGGGCTCGTAGAGCCGCTGCCGACCCCTCGCCTGTATAGGCGGACAGCACCACGAAGGGCCGCGGTTGCGTCGACATGGCCCGCTCGAGTACGCCGAAGCCGTCGAGTCGCGGCATCTCGATGTCGAGGGTTACGACATCAGGATTGAGCCTGTCGATGCAACGGAGCGCCTCGACCCCATCGGCGGCGGCGCCGACGACCCGATAACCGGGGAACTGCGCGATCATGTCGGACAGCATCCGCCGCATGAAGACGCTGTCGTCCACAACCAGCACGCAAGTGCGCGACCTGTTCAGGTCAGATCTCGACATGTCCGCGTAATTGCGACGAGACCCGCAGGCGCCCGTCCTCCAGGTCGAAGTGTATCGAACGCCCAAAATCGCCACCGACATCCTCGGCGACGATGGAGACGCCGTCGCGAGCCAGCGCCAGACGGGCGGCGTCGACGTTGCGCGCACCGATATGGGGCTGATCGGGCGGCAGCAGTTCCTGGAACATGCAGGATCCACCCACCAGCCGCGCTGTGATTCGAGCGCGATCCGCGCCCGCCATGGTCAGCTCATCCAGCAGGGCCGGGATCGCCGTCGACGCGTAGCGCCCCAGCTTGTCCGTGTCGGTGGAATAGGAGGGGTCGGGGAGGAGCACGTGCGCCAGGCCGCCGACCTGGCTGGTTTCATCGTAAAGCACGACGGCCACGCAGGAACCGAGCCCGATGATGGACAGCGTGCCCTCGCCTATTCCCACCCGATGCTGACCGGCCATCACGTGGACGCTCATAGCTTTCGGTACACCCGCTCGCGCAGGTCAACGACCTCGAACTGCGGTCGCACGGCTGAACCCAGTATCTCCACCCGACCCAGCACGAGGTAGCCGCCGGGCCGCAACACATCGGCGAACGCCTCGAACACACGCGTCTGAGCCGGACGGTCCAGGTAGATCAACAGGTTGCGGCAGATGATGAGATCCGCCTTGAAGCTGGGCGATGTGGCCAGCACATCGACCTGTCTGAACTCCACCCGCGAGCGCAGCGGCTCCTTGAGCCGCCAGACCTGTCCCTTCTCGAACCACCGATCACAGATCTCGGCCGGTGTGTCGGCGAAAGCGGCCTTGGTGTACTGCGCTCGTCGCGCCGCCTGCAGACTGGGCCCATCGATGTCGGTCCCGACGACGCGAATGCCATCCCACCACGAGCGCCCCTGCTCCGCGAGCCATTCCCAGATGAGGATGGCCAGGCTGTACGCTTCCTCCCCCGCCGCCGCGCCCGCGCTCCAGGCCAGCAGCGTGTCCCGCTTCAACAAGTCGGGCAAGATGGTGGCGCGAATGACGCCCCACGTCTTTGGATTCCGAAAGAACTTGCTGACGTTAATGGTGAGGGCGCGAAGCAGTCGGTCGTACTCGGAGGGGTCCTGATCGAGAAGCGCCGCGTAGCCCTCGACCTCGCTGACACCCCGGGCCCGCATGCGGACGGCGATGCGCCGACGCATGCATTTCTGACGATAGAGGGTGCCGCGAAAGCCGCGCTCGCGCTCGATCTTGTCAAACAGCGCCGTATAGGCCGCATCATCCGCGCTCACCGCCCACGCCCTTCACGAACTCCAGGTTGGTGCGCACGACTTCGTTGGCGGGGTTGATGTCCAGGGCACGCTGCCAGAGATCGATCGCCCGCTGGCGGTCACGCCGCTTGTAGTAGATGTTGCCCAGCTTGGCGTAAACGTCGTCTCCCAGCTCCGGGTCCGCCCGCAGCGCCCGCTCGTAAGCTTCGGCCGCCTCTTCATGACGGCCATCGCGGTAAAGCAGATCGCCCAAGTTCTTGGAGGCCTGGGGTAAGGACGAATCGTGCTCGAAGGCCTGCTCGTAGAGCTCGCGGGCGCGCGCCAGGTCGCCCTTGCGCTCGAAAATCACTCCGGCGTTGACGGCGAGCCCGGCCGATGCCGGATGTCGAGCGACGCCATCCGAGGCCACCCTCACCGCCTTCTCGAGGTCGGCGGACATCGCCTCGGCCAGCGCCCGCGCCGAGAAATACAGCGCCGGCAGGTCGTCACCGACCAGCTCCACGTACTCGTCCAGAGTGCGCGAGGCCGCGGCCGGGTCGCCCTGTCTCAGCTGGAGCCACGCCTTGGTGAGCCGCAATCTGGGTTGCCCTGGCGCTTTCTCCAGACCCTCGTCGAGCACCTGGATCGCGTCGGCGATTCGGTCGAGGCTCGCGACCAGCAGGGCCAGGTTGTTGTAGACCGATGGCCCGCGTCCGCCGCGCTCCCTGATCTCGCGGAACTTTTGAGCCGCCGCTTCCCGATCACCGCGTCGAAAAGCGATCAAACCGAGATAGAACTCGGCCTCCAGGACATCCGGCGCCAACTCGAGGACCTGGCTCAGCTCGCGCACAGCTTCCTCGAACATGGAGGTGCGATAGAAGGCGACCCCGAGATTCTTGTGATCCTCCACGCGCCCGCGCGATTCCACCCGGCCCGTATCACGCTCGCGGCGCCCGACGCGACGAACCAGGCCGGCAGAGACGAGGCCGTACAGCGCCTTCCCCACCTCGAACTCGCCCAGCGCCGTCTCCTCGATCAGATCCCAGCCGCTGTGCTTACCGTCCAGATAGGGGAGTAGCTCTTCCTGCTCCGGCGCGAGCTCGAGAGAGGAGATCGAGCTGGAGCGATCGGGATCCAGCTCGAACACCAGGTCGAGCGACGGCACCTTCTTCTCGATTTGGCTCCATTCATCTACGCGCCGAGCGCCCTCCAACAGCAAGCTCTCGGGATCGATCGACACTCGGATCTGCTCGCGCAGCGGGCGCTCACCCGGCTCGAAGTAGAAGGTACCCTGGCTCCAGGTGAAGAGATGGTAGACAGCTTCCTCGATCTGGTGCCGCACATAGTTGTGTAGAGTCTTCTCATCGATGTCGCCGCGGTCGCGCAGAATCTCGCCCAGTCGCCGTCCGTCACGTCCCCGACTCTGCTCTTCGATCGCGACCTCAAGCTGCTCGCCGCTGATCACGCCTTCGCGGACGAGAATGTCGCCCAGCCGATCACGCCGGTTCAGCAGCGAAGCATAAACGATGCGGCCCTCATCGAAGAAGATGTAGCCGAAGTTCCGCCGGTCCGTAACCGACAGACAACCGGTCTTGCTCCCCATCGCCAGAAGCTGGAGCACATCCGTAAGGCTGGCCTCTTTGAGGCTACCCTTGATCGCCATCGTTCCAGCTCTCGATGAGCTGTTCCTCGATCGCGGGCCAGTCCCACACCACCTTTTCCCGGTCGAAGAAGAAATCGTCGACGGCGAGCCGCGCGCGGCGGGTGTCTTCCAGAAGCGCCCTCAACGCGCCGATCCGAGCCGGGTCTCTGAGCGCGAGGTGGTCCGGGACCTTGGCGTCGAGGCGCTTCAACTCCTCGGCGATCGACCGGAGCGTGGTGACGTCGCGCTCGAACTGGGCGGTCACTTTGTCGGCGTCGATCGGATTGTCCTGGTCCAGGAAATCCTCCAGACGCTTGGTGACGTAGCCTTCCGACTCCCACTTTAGAATCGCCCGCGCCAGAGTCTCCCTCCAGCGCGGCGTGCCCAGCGCTTCCTCGACCGCCGAGGAGACGTCGCTGAGAAAATCGCTGAACTCTTCCCGCGCCCGATCCTTGACCTCGCTGAGCCACGGCATCTCGGACCCGCTCACCACATCTCCCAGTAGTCGGTCCACCTCGTCGGGCTGTATCGCGCGCCCCTCCACCTCTTGAGCCGCGAGGACTCGGTTGAGAGCCCCCTGCAGCTGTCGCACGTTCTCGATCACCAGGCGCGCGATGGCGTCGATCACGCCGGGCTGCAGCGATTGGCCGAGGCCGGCGAGGCGCAGCTCGAGGATGGCGCGCCGGGTCTCGAGCGCCGGGCGGCTGATGTCCACGACCAGTCCGCCGCTGAAGCGGGAGAGCAAGCGGTCATCGAGTTCGCCGAGCTCGATCGGCGGTCGGTCGCAGGCGAGCGCCACCTGCCGGCCCGACATGAGCATCCGATCCAGCAGGTGGAACAGGAGCTGGTGGCCTTTTTGGTCCTGCTCCAGAAACTGCAGATCATCGATGAGCAGAATTTCGGCCCCTTCCAAGATCGACTTCGCTTTCGCGTCGCCCGCCAGCTCGCGCAGGAGATGCTCGAGCGAGGTGTAGAGGACAGGGGTCTCGGGCTGCAGCTCCCGGACGCGGTTAGCGATCGCCACCAGCAAGTGCGTCTTGCCGAGGCCGGTGGCGCTGTAGATAAATAAGGGGTTGTAGGCGGTGCCTGGCCTCTCCGCCGTCTTGCGCGCTGCCTCCCAGGCGAGACGGTTCTCCGCACCCACGACGAAGGACTTGAAGGTCATCGAGGGATCGATCGCCCTCACCGTCGGCCTCCAGCGGCCTGGGGCTCGGTCGAGACATCCAGCTTGCTGGCGAGCTTCTTCAGCACGCCCTCGCTCACCGATCGCAGAGTGTCGAACACGCCCTCACCCAAGAGGGCGGAGGCGGGATAGCTGGGCACGGTCCTGAAATTCAGCTCTTCGTCCAGCTGCTCGATGCTGAAGACATTGGGCAGATCCCTCTTGTTGTATTGAATGACGACGGGGATATCCCGAATGTCGATGCCGTGCTCCAGCAGGTTCTGTTGAAGGTTGCGAAACGACTCGATGTCCGCCTCGAGCTGTGACTTCTGGCTATCGGCGACGAAGACCACACCGTCCGCGCCCTGCAGCACCAGTTTGCGAGTCGCGTTGTAATAGACCTGTCCTGGCACGGTGTAAAGCTGAAAGCGCGTGGTGAATCCGGAAATCTGACCGAGGTTGAGCGGTAAGAAGTCAAAGAACAGCGTCCGGTCAGCTTCCGTGGCGAGGGAGACCATCTCGCCTTTCCGATCCCAGGGCACGCGACCGTGGATGTACTGCAGATTGGTGGTCTTGCCCGACCGTCCCGGGCCGTAGTACACGATCTTGCAAGTGATCTCGCGCGTAGCGTAGTTCACCAGCGACATGGTCACCCGCCTATCAAGTCTTGGAAGAACCGATCGAGGCTCCGCTCTAACTCCGCCTCGAAGTCACGAGCGCTGACCGAGGAACGTGCGGCCTCGAGCAACGGCAGCTCACTGATACGCATCACGAAGTCCGCGAAAAACAGCCGCACCAGGCCGATCGATGACCTCTCATCGAAGACCGCTACCAGCATGAGCTGGCCCGCCGGCGAATTGAAGTGTCCCAGGAACAGTTGGCGAGCGCGACCCGCGTGGTGAAGCGCCTCAAACTCGTCCTCGCCCAGCTGGCTGGCCAGGGCGCGGCTGGACGCGTTGATCCCGGCGGCCAGCGAGGCGATGCCGATGAGATCGAAGACCCGATCGAAGCCACGCTGACCCAGCACCTGCCCGCTGCGGTTGATCAGCACAGCCAGACGCACGCCCGACTCTCTGACAAACGCCTCCAGCGCCTCGCCGAAGGCATCCTGGATCTGTCGTACCTTCAGGCGGTCCACTCACCGCCCCCTTCCAGCCGCGCCAGCTGGTCCGCCGCCCGGCGCACCGCCAGGCGCGCCTGACCCGAGTTTGTGCGACGGTCGACGACGGCCATGAACGCCAGCTCGCCTCGGCCGGCGATCATGATCCGCCCGCGTTCCGCATCGAGCTCCAGAAATCGCCCGCCATCCCCATCGCTGGCCGTGGCCCGGCTTGCCCGCCGGTAAAGCGACGCGGCCAATGCCGCCACCGCCGCTCCGTGTACGCCAACGTGAACCCGACCATCCACGACGAGGCCGTCACGCACCGCGACCACCAAAGCGCCTCGGACGCCGGGCGTCCTCATCGCCTGTTCGAGCAGGTCACGGTACATCGATCCAGTCATCGCTCGAGATCCTGAAGGAACGGTCCCGCCAGTTGGCTGGCGCGCTGCTCCACCTGAACCGCTCGCCCCGCCGGCACATCGCCCCCCGTGGCAACAATCAGGACGTCGCCATCCAAGAGGATCAACGACAACCGCTCCGACTCGCTTTCCAAGAGGATGCGCTTGAGCCCGCCAAGCTCGAGATACGAGGTGACGCGCTCGGCATCCTTGCGGGCGCCGGCGAGGTTGGCGCCCAGCGTCTCATCGCCGCCCGGTCCCGCGATCTCCCCCACGACCACCCCACCGTTACTGTCCACCACCATTACCCCGCGGGTGCCGGGATGATCAGCCAGCAGCCGGTCGAAGAGAGCGCCCGGGGCGCTTTCGGGCCCCGCTTCGCGCACGATCTCCAGCTCGCGCCAGAAGCCCCGCAATCGCTCGTCGTTGGGCGCGAACTCCTCCGCTGCCCGCAGCTCCTGCTCCGCGTCGACAAAGCGTCGCTCCGCCAGGAAGAGTCGGATGAGGTCGAGACGCGAGCGCAGATGTTCCGGCGCCAGCTGACGGACGATCCCCCATTCGTCCAGCGCCAGCTCGCGTTCCCCCCGCGCCTCGTAGATCCGCCCCAACTCGTAGTGGGCTTCCACATGAGTCGGATGGCGTTGCAACCCTCTGAGGCAAAGCCATAGCGCGCGTTGCAAGTCGCCGCGCTCGCGATAGGCCGCCGCCAGTTCCACAAACGCCGTCGAGTTCGGGTTCGTGGCCACCTCGGCGCTCAGCTCTTGCAGCGATCTACGGGTGTTCCCGCCCATCGAACTCACCCAGCACGGTCTGTAGCTCCCGCACGGCCGTCATCGCTCGCTCCACGCGCCGCCGCTCGGCGCCATCGGGCACCATTCGCAGATACGCCGTCCACTCTCGCGCCGCCCCATCGATATCGCCCAGCTTGAGTCGGACAAGACCCAACCGCTGCCGCGCTTCGGCCGCCAGCGGATCGATATTCAGCGTCTTCTCGTAGCCCTTGGCCGCCGCCTCCACATCTCCTGTACGTTCCAGGATACGGGCCGCCAGGTAATGCGCGCGAGGCTCGTCGGGGTTGCCCCTCAGCACCGAGTCGATCTCCCGGCGCGCCGAGCGCAGGTCCTCACGCTCGATGAGCTGCTCGGCCTGGTCCAGCGCCAACTCGTGAGGAGGCTTCGCACGGGCCTCCTGCTGCGAGGCGATCTCGAGCAAGCCCTGAACCGCCAACTTGGACACGATCTTGCTCACCTCGAGCTCGCTTCGGCCCAGCGTCCAGGCGATCGACTTCACGTCGCTGAAGCCATCCACCCGGCCGATCACCTCCCACTCCAGCGGCGTGAGATCTAGCACGCCGCCCTCCGTGGCCGCCTTCTCGGACAGGCGCGGGATCGAGCTGGGGCTGCCGATCGTCGTGGCTAGCGCCGAGAGCTCGTCGGCGCGCCGCGCCCCCTCCATCAACAATGACTCCACCGGCACCCAGGTCACGCACTGCGCTTCTTCCACCTCGCGCTCGCTGAACGAGAAGCGCCCATCCTGCCAGCCCAGTATCTCGTAAACGAATTCCTCGACCTGGAACTTGGCGTATTTGTCGAGGTCAGCCTGATCCACGACGCCGAGCGAACCGAATATCCCGATCCAGTTGCGGTCGGGCGAGTCGGCGTGTAGCTGATCGGCCCGGTGGAGGTCCGCCTCGGTGATCTTCCCAGCGTTGAGCAACATATACCCGAGCCGCGGTTTTGCCTCGTCCAGATCGGCGTCGACCACCGCCCCGCTCTGAAACACGATCTTCCCCCCTAATCCCGCCGGTTCGGCCACGACTTTTAGCTCCCCCGTCTTACGAGACAGGTGCAGAAGCTGAAAGATGTCGTGAAGCGCGAACTCGCGAAGGGATCCCTCGATCGGCATCAGGCACCACTCCGGGCCGCGGGCGCTCCTCGCTTGAAGCCCGCTCCTTGAACGAGGCGAGCCTGAAGCCTTGCTCGCGTCGCGTGCTCACTATCGGGAGCAACTTCGATCAACCGGTCCCAGTGCGCCAGCGCCTGGCGATAACGACCCGCCTCCGCCGCCAGCAGGCCGAGGCGATAGAGCACATCGGGGCGATCGGGCTCGAAGCGCATCACCCGATCGAAGGCACGCTCGGCGTCGGCCCGGCGGCCCTCCCGCGCCAACGCTTCGCCTAATCTGACCAGCGCCTCGAGGTTGTAAGGCTCCACTTCGAGCAGCTCCGCGAGCAGATTGATCGTCTCACGCGTTCGCCCCTGGCGCGCCATCAATTCCGCCAGCACCAAGACCGCGGCGCTGTAGGTGGGCATCAGCTCGAGCGCCCGCCGAATCTCGGCCTCCGCCTCGCGGAAGGCACCCTCGTCGATCAGGATCCGCCCCAGCTCCACACGCGCGGCGGCGTAGTCGGGATCCTCGGCCAGCGCCCGGCGATAGGCGTCCTTGGCCCGCCGTCGATTCCCTGAAGCCAACGCCGCACGCCCCACCTGCCGGTGCACGACCGGGTCCGAGGGCGCGACCCGGGCGGCCTGCGCAAGGACCTCGGCGGCTCGATCCCCCGCCCCCGTGCGGATCAACGCCTCGCCCACCGTGAGGAGGTGACCGACGTTACCGCCCGCCAGCGGCAGTAGCGCCTCGGCGACGGTCCGAGCTTCCTCCGCCCGCTCCAATCTCAGCAGGCTGCGCACCACTCCCGAGAGCGCCCCAGGATCCTGAGGGCGCAAGCTCCGAGCCTCGGCGAAGCGCTCCAACGCCTCGCCGTCGAGGCCCCGCTGGAGAAACGCCTCGCCGATGATCAGTGCCCCCTCACCCGGGTCGGCGCCCTGGCGGAGCGACCGGGACGCTTCCTCGAAAGCCCGATCGTAGAGGCCATTCGCAAGATAGTCCCGAGCCAGCTGCAACGACGCCGGCGCGACCTCGGGCTCGACCGGCGGCGGTGCTTCCAGCTCGCGGAAGGCGGTCTCCAGCTCAACTGGGTCGAAGCGGAAATCGCGGACCCCCGGACCCTCCGCTTCGACGCGTTCGGGCGCCGCCAGCTCCGGAGCCCAGACCTCGCTCCCCTCATATTGCAGATCGATGGAGAGCTTGTAGCGTGGGGCGGCATAGTAGGGATCGAGCTCCAGCGCCCGCTTGGTCTCGCGCAGCGCGTCCTCGTGGTCGCCCAGTCGTGCCAGCGCGAAGCTGAGATTGTACCGCGCCGGTGCGAAGTTCGGGTTCAGCTCCACCGCGCGCACGAACGCGTTCCGCGCTTCGGGGGTCTGTTCCAACGCCATCAGCGTATAGCCGAGTCCGTTCCAGACGTCCGCCCGGCTCGGGTCGCTCTTGAGCATCCGGCGGTGAAGCTCCAGGCTACGCTCCGGCCGCTCGGTTCGGATCCAGAGCAAACCCAGGTTGAGCTGCGCGTCGTCCAGCTGTGGCCTCGCCTCGAGGGCGCGCTCGAAAGCGAACTCCGCGCCGGCCATGTCGCCTCGGTGCGCGCAGAGCACGCCGATGTTGTTCCAGGAGAGTGCGTAACGCTGATCAACCTGCAGGGCGCTACGATAACTCTTCTCCGCGTCTTCCAGCCGCCCCACCTGATGCAGAGCGACGCCCCGCTCGTTCCAGATCTTCGGACTTTCCTCCACCGATGAGAGCAACACGTCGTAGCGCGTCAGGGCGCCTATGGCGTCACCCTCCAGCAAGGCCAGCTCGGCCTCCGCCTGCTCGATCAGATTGGTCTCTTCTCCTGCCTCGCGACCCCGAGCGAACTCCTGGCGAGCCTCCTCGTACATCCCGCGGGCACGGAAGGCGATGGCCAGACTGTAGTGCGCGAAGTCGCGCTCGCCGTTGGTGGCGGGCTTGGGCTGGCCGCCGGTGAGCTCTACGTACTGAGCCGAGCTATAGCGGTCGAGTGACAGATTCGCTTGAGCCCGCGCCGCCGCCGGGTTGAGCTCCGCCGCCCGTTTCCCGTGCAGCGCGGCTTTCTCCGAGTCACCGATCTCGCCATAGATGAAGGTCAACAGCCGGTGGGCGTCGGCCAGGGAAGGCTTGAGCTGCAGCGCCTTTCGCAGATTGGCGATCGCCTCCTCGTTCATCCCCTGATTGTAGAGGATCTCGCCTAACGCGTAGTGAACCGCGGGGTTTTGTGGATCCACTTCCCGCAACCGCTCGAACCACTCGATCGCGTGCTTCAGCTCACCACGGCTCTTTTCGGCGTTGCCGAGCAGCATGAGCACACGCTCATCGCCGGGTCGCTCCTTGAACAAGCGTTCCAGCAGGCTGAGCGCTTCCTCCGTTCGCCCAGTCTGTAGGTAAGACTCGGCCAGCCGAAACTGCGACTGATTGTCAGCGGGGTCGACTTGCAGCCGTCCTATGAGCTCGGCGATCTGCTTGTCGTAATAGCCGGTCTGGTGGTAGGCGATCTCCAGGTTGCGCCGCGCCACCTCCATCTTGCCATCGATCGCCAGCGCTTTTTGAAATTGCCCGATCGCCTCTTCGAACAACCCCTTCTGGTAGAAGACCACGCCGAGGTTGTTGAACGCCCCTGCGTCCCCCGGATCGATCCGCTTGGCCAGCGCCCGGAGAACTTTCAGATCTCCCTCGGATTGAACCGATTTGGTCATGCCCTACCCTAACCGCGCCGCCCTCAGTATCACGTCGAGGCTGGCCGGATCCGGCAGCAACACAAAGTGCCCGGACATGCCGGTGCTGCCTGGCTCGAAGCGAAAGCGTGTGGCCAGAATGATTACGAAACTGCGCTCGTGACCGAAGTTGAGGTATGCGGTCGAGAGAACCGCGGCACACAGGTCGATGGCCAGACTCGGAACCGATGGGATGAGCATCAAGCCGAGCAAGTCGGAAAGCCCGTTCAAGTACGCACCTGTCAGGATGTTGGCGGTTTCCTTGAGCGTCGACTGCTCCAGCTCGCCGAACACCCGGGTGGTGCCGGGGGGCCGATTGAGCAACAGATCTGTCAGGGTCAGCGCACACCCTTTTTCGAACAGCAGCAGGCTACGCCCCGTGAGATCCCCCAGCACCTGCATCAAAACGGCCGCGACCACGCCGTCGGCGGGGGCCACAGCGGTCGGCGCCTCCTCGATCGGCCGGATTTCGACTTCCGGCACGTCGATCATCACGCGACGCTTCGTCAGCTGGCTCAAGGCCGTTGCCGCATGACCAGCGCCGATGTTCGCCACCTCTTTCAGAGCATCGAGCTCGAGTTCGCGGAGACGCTGTGCTTCGCTCATAGGCATGTCCCACACATAGGTGGAGCCGATCGGGCCGCCGCCCCTGAAGCCTCAGGTCAAACGGCCGGCGTCGAGGACCAGCGCCGGTCGACCGTCGGGCCGGACGGTAGCGCCGGCAAAGATCGGTATCGTTCCGCGCGGAGTATCGAACGGCTTGACGACGACTTCTTCTTCACCCTGAAAGCCATCCACCACCACCACGCTTCGCCGGCCGCCGAAATCCAGTGCCACAAGCTTTAGTACCCCGGCCGATTCCGTCTGAGTCGGCGCGGGGCCGGCCGAGCCGTTCGCGAAGATCTGCCCCAGCCGCCGAACGGGCACACGCTGGTCACGCCAGGTCACCCACTCGCCCCCGTGCGCTCGCTCGACCTGTGCCTCGCTCAGCTCGAAGCTCTCGCGCGTGAACGTCGCCGGCAGCGCGTAGACCTGGCCGGCTACGCGCACGATTAGCGCCGGCACAATCGCCAGGGTCAGGGGAAGCTCCAGGCGGACCCGCGTCCCCGCACCGGCTTCGCTCTGCAGCTCGACCGACCCACCCAATCCCCGGACGGTATCCTCGACCACGTTGAGCCCGACGCCGCGCCCCGAGAGCGAGGTCACCTCGGCCACCGTGGAGAATCCGGGACGCGCGACGATACGAAAGAGCTCCTGGTCCGTCAGCTCGTCAGCCTCGTCGATCAGACCCTCGCGTCGAGCCTTTTCGATCACGGCCTGGCGATCGATACCCCGCCCGTCGTCGCGGACCACAATGACCACGCGGGATCGCTCACGCCGCGCCTCCAGCTCGACGCGACCGGCGACCGACTTGCCAAGCCGCTCCCGCTCCTCGGCCGACTCGATGCCGTGATCCACGGCGTTGCGCAACAGATGCACCAGCGGATCAACGATGGCATCGAGCAAAGAGCGATCGAGCTCCATCTCCTTGCCGCAGATCACCAGCTCGACCTCCTTGCCCGCCCCGCGCGCCGCGTCCCGTACGAGCCGGGGGAACCGATCGAAGATCTGCCAGACCGGCACCATACGACTCTCGACCACATGGACCTGCAGCTCGGACACCAGCCGGCCCGCCCTCTCGACCAGCTCCTGCAAGGCGTCTGACCGCAGCTCCTCCGCCAACAAGCGCAGACGATCGCGCACGATCGTCAGCTCGCCCGTCAGGTTCATCAGCGCGTCCAGCCGGCGACTATCAACGCGAACCCGGGTGACATCGGCGCGGCGCGACGGGGCGCCCCCCGCCGGAGGTGGCTTGTACCACTTCGCTGGAGCAGTCTCGGCCGGCTGGCTGCGCTCCCCTGCCAGCCGCCACAGGATCAGCCGCTCAACGACGAGCTCCGGATCCGGCGGCTGCTCTCCGGCCACGGTGGCCTCGACCACGGTCCCCAGCAGGTCGATGCTTTCGAGCAGCAGATCGACCAGATCGGCGCTGACACGCCGGCGCTCCCCGCGCAATTCAGCGAGCACCGATTCGATGGTGTGGGCGAAGCGCGTGGCCACATCGTAACCCATGGCCGCCGCCATGCCCTTGATCGTGTGAACGGAACGGAAGATTCCGTCCAGCGAACCACGATCGTCGGGGTTCTTCTCCAAAGCGACAAGGGCGCGATCCATCTCCGCCAGATGCTCGCGCGCCTCGGCCGCGAAAAGCTCCGCGTACTTCCCGTCCGGGCTCATCCCAACAGACGCTGCACAGCCTCAAGCACCCGAGACGGCTGGAAGGGCTTGACCACGAAGTCTCGGGCCCCGGCCTGAATGGCCTCGACCACCAAACCCTGCTGACCCATGGCACTGCACATCAGGATGCGGGCGTTCGGATCTTGCTTGATGATCTCGCGCACCGCGTCGATGCCTCCCATGTCGGGCATCACGATGTCCATGGTCACGAGGTCCGGCTTCAGCTCCGTGTACTTCTGCACGGCTTCGACGCCGGTTGCCGCTTCACCGACGATCTCGAATCCCGCCTGCTTGAGGATGTCGGCGATCATGGTACGCATGAAGATCGCGTCGTCGACGATCAATACCGTGTGGCTCATCGCTCCCCTACCCTTCCGTGTCTGCCGGGCGCGGCACGGCGGCGGCGCGTGCTGCGGGCTCCAACACCCGGTCAATCAACGCAGGAACGTCGAGCTCGTAGTAGGGCCGAGCGCCGAGGTGGCCGACGCCCCTGACCACTTCCCGCGCACCCAACGCCTCCAAGAGCTTCTCGGGCACGTCCGGGCCGCCGGTCGGGTACGGAGCCATCCCCAGCACCCGATCGACCTCGAGGGCTACGCGTCGACCCTCTCGCTCGAATATGACGAGCGCCGCCTCCGCGCTCCGGCGGGCGGGCACACCCAGTACCGGGCCCAACACGCCGGCCACGAGGAGCTGTCCGCGCAGATTGATGAGACCGGAAACGCCCGACACCGCGCCGGGAACGGGGGTCGCCTCCAACGGCTCCAAAACCCCACGTAGCTCCCGTGCGTCCGCTGAAAACATGTACTCGCCGACCTCGAATAGGAGCTGGCGCCCCGCGGAGTCCGACACCGACGGCAACCCTCTGTACTCTGTGGGAATTGGGGGAGGGATCGCGGCGCAGTAGCACGCGGAAGTATAAGTTTAATAAGCACTAACGCGATGGTCAACTCGCCTGACGGGCCCATTCCGCCACCTGCGCCAGCTCCTCGGGCAAATCGACCGAAAAGCTCAGAGGGCGCCCCGTTAGCGGGTGCTCGAAAGCCAGCTCTGCCGCGTGCAGGAACTGGCGTGGCACGCGCCGCGCCAGCTCCTGCGCCCAGCGACGCCCCACGCCACCCAAGCTGCGCTCCCAGCCCGAGCCATACTGGCGATCCCCGACGATCGGGTGGCCGATGTGACGCAGATGTACACGAATCTGGTGCGTCCGACCGGTATGCAGCCGCACCCGGAGAAAGTCGGCCGCCACCCAGCGCTCCAGCCGCTCCACCTCGGTCAGAGCAGGTCGTGCCCCGGGCACCACAGCCATCCGCTTCCGGTCGCGACGGTGGCGCCCGAGCTCAGCTTCGATGCGAAGGGTGTCCTCGCGCAGGTGGCCCCAGCAGGCTGCCAGATAGCGACGCTCGATCCGCCGCTTCGTCAAAGCCTCGGCCAGGCGTCGATGAACACGCTCGTCCTTGGCGACGATCAGCAACCCCGACGTGTCCTTGTCCAACCGATGGACGATGCCGGGGCGACGGCCTCCCCCGATCCGCGACAGCTGGTCGACACGGTGCAGAAGCGCGTTGACCAGTGTGCCGCGGCTATGGCCGGGCGCCGGGTGGACCACCATCCCGGCGGGCTTGTTGACGACGATCAGGCCCTCGTCCTCATAGCGGACGTCCAGCGGTATGTCCTCGGGAAGGGCCAGGGGCGGCTCGGGCGCTGGAACCTCGACGACGATGACGTCATCGGGCTCGGGAAGGTAGCTTTTCTTGGGAACCCGGCCGGCGACTTTCACGCGACCGGCTTCGATCAAGTTTGCAATCTGGGAGCGGGTGAGCGGGAGCTTCTCGGCGAGGTAGCGGTCGAGCCTTTCGTGCGAAGGCTCACTCACGTGGACGCGATAGGCCAGCTCCCCATCAGGTCCGTCAACTCGTTCCACTCTTTTCACAATCGCGCCGCTGGTCCTCTGCCCATAACGAGGCGAGTAGCAGCATCGCGCCGATCGTCACGGCCGTATCCGCCAAGTTGAACACAGGCCAGCGAACATTCCCAACCCCAAAATCGAGGAAATCGACCACGCCCAGCTGAGAGCGTACCCGGTCGATCACATTGCCCAGCGCGCCACCGGCGATGGCTCCGATGGCAAACAGCCTCAGCCTGTCCGCCGCCGGCGTGTGCCGGTACATCATCACCAGAACGCCCAGAGCGATCAGCGCGAGAGTCAGAAAGATGAAGCGGGAATGCGGCCCCAGATGCAGACCGAACGCCGCGCCAGGATTGTGAATGTAGGTCAGGCGAAAGAAGTCGCCGAGGATCGAGACCTGCTGATGCACGTATAGCGTTTGCTGGATCACCAACTTGGTGAGCAGGTCCAGCAATAGCACCAACCCGGCCGTTCCGGCGAAGGCTGCGAACTTGCCCCGCAACTCGGCGATATGGGCCAGCTCCTGCTTCCCAAGCTCCTCGACCTGGGGATAGCTGTCAAAAGTCACAGTTCTCTTCGCGCTCTTTGCACTTGATACAAAGCCGAGCGTGCGGTAAGGCGTCCAGACGCTCGAACCCGATCTCCGATCCGCACTCCTCGCAGATGCCGAAGGCTTCCGGCGTTCGATAGAGCCGACGCAAGGCCTGATCGATGTGATAAAGCAGCCGACCTTCCTTGCTGGCGAACAAGAAGGCTTTTTCCCGCTCCATCGCGTCGGTGCCCTGATCCGCCATATGGAAGCTGTAGGCGGACAGATCGCCATCTGAGCCCTGAAGGGTATCGGCGACTGACTCATCGAACTGAGCCAGCTGCTTGACGATCTTCGCCCGTTCATCTAATAGCCGCTTCTCGAAGTGCGCCAAGTCCTTCTTTGTCAGTGTCATTGAGTTCCCCTCAGTTTCTCGCCCCAGCGGCGCCGAAATCCGATTAGTTAGCGGACCCGCACCGCAATCACTGCTTGACGACCATCCAGCCGGATCTCCCGCGTGTGATCGTACGCGTCCGCGCCGGGTGGCTCCGGCCCCACCTCGACTTCCACCGCCAACACCTCGGACGCGATGTAATCCCGGTGCGCTACGGCGGCGGCCGCCACCTCGGGCGCCCCAAAGATACCCAAACGGATCCGGTCGTCCAGTTCGAGACCGGCGTCGCGACGCAGGCGCTGGATCCGGTTCACCAGCTCCCGAGCCGTGCCCTCGGCCCGTAGCTCATCGTCCAAAGTCGTTGTCAGCCCCACCACAATGCCCCCCTCGGCCTGAACGGCCAGGCCGGCTCGCGGTTCCTGCGCCACCTCCAGCGCCGCCGCCGGCACCTCGAGGCGCTCGCCGGCCAGCTCCACCGCCAGGGCGCCGCCCCGACGGCGCCAGGCAGCCAGGGCCGTCGAGTCCAGGCTGCGCAGCGCCTCCGCCACATCGCCCGCCCGCGGTCCAAACTCCGGACCCAAGGCCGCGAAGCTGGGGACGGCCCGGAAGCTCACCAGCTCGTTGGAGTCATCCACGAACCTGACCTCCCGCACGTTCAGCTCCTCGCGAACGATCTCCAGCACCTCGGGGCCGAGCGCTGGACCGCCGCCCGGGACCACGGCCAGCATGCCCCGCAGCGGCTGACGCACCCGAATCCCCGCCGACTCGCGAGCCGAGCGTCCCAGCCCGGCCAGCTTACGTCCCAGCTCTACCTCGGCCTCCAGATCTCGGTCGCGGCGATCCCCCGGCTCGGGGTAGCGCTCGAGGTGAACAGAGGATCCAGCGAGCTGTCGGTGGATCCAATCCGTCGCGAACGGGGTCATCGGCGCCAGCAGCCGGCACACCGTCACCAGCGCCTCGCTCAGCGTGCTAAACGCGGCGTCCATCGTCTCGCGACTGGCGGCCCGAGTGCCCCAGAAGCGCGGCCGCGAGCGCCTCACGTACCAGTTCGACAGGTCGTCCACCACGAACTCGCCCACGCGACGGATCGCATGTGTGACCTGATAGGCATCCAGGTCTGCCCGACAGGCCTCGACCAGCGCATCGAGACGCGAGAGCAGCCAGCGGTCCAGCACCGGCCGCCGCTCGACTGCTGGGGCGTTCCCCGGCCGCCAGCCCTCGAGGTTCGCGTAGATCTCGAAGAAGCGGTAGGTCGCGTTGAGCGTCCCGAAAAACTTGCGCCGGACCTCGCCGATCACCTTGGGGTCGTGACGCTTCGGCAGCCAGGGGTTGCTCACCGCCAGCATGTAGTAGCGTATGGCGTCGGCTCCGAACTCAGCCACCGCCTCCCAGGGATCGACCACGTTGCCGCGCGACTTCGACATCTTCACGCCGTCCGCATCGAGCACCAGGTCGTTGACCACCACGTTCCGGTACGGCGCCCTGTCGAACAGCACGGTCGAGATGGCGAGCAGCGAATAGAACCAGCCCCGGGTCTGATCGATGCCCTCGGCGATGAAGTCCGCCGGGAACTCGCGCTCGAACGTCTCCTGCGCCTCGAATGGATAATGCCACTGGGCGAACGGCATCGAGCCGGAGTCGAACCAGGCGTCGATCACCTCCGGCGTCCGGCGCATCGCGCCCTCGCACTCCCGGCACTTCCAACTCAGGGTGTCGATAAGAGGCTTGTGCGGGTCGAAACCCGCCTTGATCTCGATGCCCGCGCGCTCGCTCAATTCGGGGTAGCCGCCGATCACCTCGATATGATTGGCCGAGCGGTCACAGACCCAGACCGGAAGGGGCGTTCCCCAGTACCGGTCGCGGGAGAGCGCCCAATCCACATTGTTCTCCAGCCACTCGCCCATGCGGCCCCGCCCGATCTCCGGTGGGTGCCAGGCGATCGCCTCGTTGTTGGCCAGCAGCTGCTCTTTGACCGCCGTCGTACGCAGGTACCACGATTCACGGGCGTAGTACAACAAAGGCGTCTGGCAGCGCCAACAGAACGGGTAGGTATGGGCGTGCGGCTCCACCTTCCACAGGCGCTTCGAGCGTTTCAGCTCCTCGATGATCTCGCGATCGGCATCTTTGACAAAGACGCCGGCCCAGGGCGTCACCTCGCTGGTGAAACGGCCTTCCTCGTCCACCAGGTGGTGCATCGGTAATCCCAGGCGAACACCCAGCTCGTAGTCGTCCTGTCCGTACATCACCGCCGTGTGGACGATGCCGGTCCCCTCCTCCGCCGTCACGAAATCGGCTGTCGTCACGTACCAGCCGCGGTCTTCCCCGACCACCCGACCCAGGAAGGGGAACGGTGGATCGTAACGAAGACCCTCCAGCACTCCGCCCGGCATCGTCTCCAGCACCTCGTGGCCCTCGCCCAGCACCTCATCCGCCAAGCGCTCCGCCAGGTAGTAGATCTCGCCTCCGATCCGCGCCCTGACGTAGGCCACCATCGGGCTCACCGCAAGAGCGACATTCCCCGGCAAGGTCCAGGGCGTGGTCGTCCAGGCGAGCAGGTACTCCCCGGGACGTTCTTTGAGGGGGAACTTGACCGTCACCGCCGGCTCGGTGACCTCTTCATAACCGAGGGCCACCTCGTGGCTGGAAAGGCCCGTACCGCAGCGCGGGCAATACGGCACGACCTTGTGACCGCGGTACAGCAGCCCCTTCTCGTGAAAGCGGGCCAGCGCCCACCAGACGGATTCGATGTACTCCGCAGAACAGGTGATGTAGGCACGAGAGTAGTCGAGCCAGAACCCGATTCGTCTGGAAAGCTTCTCCCACTCTTCTTTGTAGGTGAAGATGTGATCGCGGCTCACCTGCGTGAATCGCTCGACCCCGATCTTCTCGATCTCCGGCTTTCCGGAGATGCCCAACGCCTTCTCCGCCTCGACCTCCACCGGCAGCCCGTGCGTGTCCCACCCGGCGATGCGTGTGACCAAACGGCCCCGCATCGTCCGATAGCGGCAGAAGGTGTCCTTGAGTGTGCGGGAGATGACGTGGTGAATACCGGGACGCCCGTTGGCCGTCGGCGGCCCCTCATAGAAGACGAACGGCTGTCCCTTTGCGGTCAGCTCGAGCGAGCGCCGGAACGTGTCCTCCTGGTCCCAAAGCGCGAGGACCTCTTCCTCGAGCTCCGTCGGATTGTCCGGAATCTCTGGATACGGCTTGCGGCTCATATCGCTCACTGGCCCACACGGGCCACCACATGCTTGATCAGCTGGGTCAGTCTTGGCTCGGCCTCGTTCGCCACCCGAATGATCTCTTCGACGCTCGCCGGCTTCAGGGCGTCCGGCAGGCAGCTATCGGTGATGATCGAAATCCCGAGGACCTTCATCCCCCCGTGCACCGCGACGATGACCTCGGGCACCGTGGACATCCCGACGACGTCGGCGCCGATCAATCGCAGGAAGCGGTATTCCGCGCGCGTCTCCAAATTGGGGCCAGGTACCGCCACGTAGACGCCGCGCCGCAGCGTGATCCGCTCGTCCCGCGCCGCGTCGAGCGCTAACCGCTGCAGTTCGAGGTCGTAGGGCTCGGACATGTCGGGGAAGCGAGGGCCGAGCGCGTCGAGGTTGCCGCCGATCAGTGGATTGTCGCCGAGCAGGTTGATGTGGTCGGCGATCAACATGAGATCGCCCACATCCCACATCGGGTTCATGCCACCGCAGGCGTTGGAGACGATTAAGGTCTCGGCACCCAACGCTCGCATGACCCGGACGGGCAAGGTCACCTGTTGCAGTGTATACCCTTCATAGCGATGGAACCGGCCTTGCATCGCCACGACCGCTTTCCCGGCGAGGTGGCCCAGCAACAGGCGGCCCGAGTGTGTCTCGACGGTCGGGACCGGAAACCCGGGAAGCTCATCGTACGGGATCACGACGTCGGTGTCGATCTCTCCGATGAGAGCCCCCAGGCCGGTGCCCAGAATAATCGCGATGCGTGGCTCCAGATCGATCCGTCCGCGCACGACGTCAACGGCCGCGCCGATTTGCGCGAGTCGTTCGTCCGTCGCGCCGGCTGTCATCCGCTGCTCTCCTCCGGCTCGCGCTCGCCCACCAACGACGAGAGCCAGTCTTGCTGCCTGGCCTCCGCCGGCTCACGCTTCGCCTCCCCCTCCGGCGTCGGCGGTTTGGCCGACTGACCCTTCGGCTTCTCGGGGACCGCAGCGCCGGGCGAACCCGAGCGCCTGACCAGCGGCAGCTCCGCCGCTACCGTGTCCTCGAGTCGGCTCTCCTCCAGTTCTAGGTCGGCACGGAAACGCTCGAGCATCGTCTCGAAGGCCCGGAAGAATTGGCGTTTGCGCGCCTGGAGCCCCTCGATGTCGCGGGCGAGCTCGCGGTAGGAACGCTGCCCTTCCTCGATGATCCGCTCGGCCTGGCCCTGAGCCTCGCGCCGCACCAATTCGGCCTCACGGTCCGCCTGGGCCTGAGCCTCCGCGCGCAGCTGCTGCGCGGTGACCAGCGCCTCGTTCAGCGCTTTCTCGCGCTCGCGGTACGAGGCGACCTGCTCCTGCAGGTGCTCCGCCCGCTCCGTCAGCGCCACGTTCTGCTTGACCAGTTCCTCCAGGCGTTCGGCGACCATATCGAGAAAGTCGTCGACCAACTCGGGGTCGTAGCCGCGCACGCTGCGCCGAAAGTCACCCTTCTTCTTGCGAACATCGAGTGGCGTCAGGTCGATCATTTTGGCCGCTCCCCAAACAGCACAGTGCCCAGCCGCACCATGTTACTCCCCTCCTCAACGGCGATCTCGAAATCGCCCGTCATCCCCATCGAGAGCCAGCGACCCTCGAAGCCTTTCCCCGCGTCCCGGCACTGCAAGAAAAGTCCACGCGTGCGCCGGAAGGTCTCGCGCAACACGGTCTCATCGTTTGTGAACGGCGCCATCGTCATTAAGCCGGCCACACGCAGATGCTCGAGCGCACAGATGCGGCGGATCGCTTTGCCGGCTCCCTCCAATGGCACGCCGTACTTCGTTCCCTCCCCCGAGGCGTTCACCTGCACCAGGATCGGCGCCGATCGACCGAGCTTCGCCGCCTTTGCCTCGATCGCCTTGGCCAAGCGCACCGAGTCCACCGACTGAATCAGCGAGAATTGCGTCAGCGCCTGACGTACCTTGTTCCGCTGCAGGTGGCCCACGAGATGCCAGGTCAACCCGATGTCGCCCACCACCTCCCACTTTTCCCGAGCCTCCTGCACCCGGCTCTCGCCGATCACCCGCAAGCCCGCTTCACGTGCGGCGTAGAGGGCCTGGAGGGGGTGGCCCTTGGTCACGGCCACGATGTTGATCGAATCGGCGTCCGAGCGACCGACACGTTGACAGGCCCGATCGATCCGCGCGCGGACCTCGGGCAGCGCGCGCTCGAGTCGCTCAAGATACATAATCACGCAAAGTTACGCCCCTAAACCACCCGAATCAAGACAAAAAGGCCCGGCGCCGCTTTCGCGGCGCCGGGCGCGGAGCAGCCAAACCGGCTTGAGCTAGCCTTTTACACTAAAGGTGATCGGGATCGCGACCCACACCGGCACCGTCTTGTCACGGTTCAGGGCCGGTGTGAAGCTAAACTCCTGCGCCGACGTCAGAGCGGCTTCGTCCAGCGCCTTATTGCCCGAGCCTTTCTGAACCTGAGCATTCTTGACGTTGCCATTCGTGTCGATAAACACCCAGACGTTGACGGTCCCGCCGATTCCGGCGTCGCGTAGCAGCTTGGGGTAGTTACGCTCGACGATTTGCATCGCCAGCCGTCGGTTCTTGAGCTCGGGTTTGACCGTATAGGGCGTGAACACCGGCTGATCGCCGAGCCGGCTGGCGTCGCTGGGCGGCGGCGGAAGGTTCTCCACCGGGTTTTCCTCGAACGTCGTCGGCGCGATCGTGATGTCCTCTTCCAGCTCCGCCGCGGCCACGACCGGCACGGCGGGTCGGGTGATCTGCTCCGGCGGCGGCGGGATTTCCACCTCGGGCGGCAGCTCGATCGCTTCGAATTCATTCACCCCGAAACTGACATCGGAGGCCGTCAGTTCCGGGAAGAACTTGAACAACCCGAAATGGAACACGGTCGCGACTACCACGCTGCCCCAGAGCCAGGGACCCGCAGTTCTCTTGAAGCGGTCGTTAGCGGTCTGGCGATAGGCACCGCCTACCCAGCCGGCCGCTGACCCTTGTCCTTGTGGCATGGCCGCTCTACCTCCTCTCGCGTGTCAGTCGGCTCTCCAGGTCCGTATGGAAAAAGACCCGAACGGCGTTCGCCTCCCGCAACTGCTCCGTGACGGAGTTAATGAACCGATAGGGGACCTCGCGATCGCCACGGATCGCTATGAGCAACCGACGCTCGCTTTCGCGATAGAGCGGCAGCACCGTCTCCGCCACCAGGTCCATCGGAATCCGCCGATCATTAATATACACCGCACCGTCCGGTTCGAGCCAGACATGCAAGATGTTCTTGCGCTTCTCGTCGATCTTCTGCGTGGCCTCGGCCTTCGGGAAGGTGAGGCGACGATCCTGCTCACGCCGGAACGTCGTCGAGACCATGAAGAAGATGAGCAGCAAGAAGGCGATATCCGCCATCGATGCCGTCGGTATCTCACTCGCGACCTTGGACTTTCGCTCGAACGCGCCGCTTTTTCTCGCCATGCTCGCTACTTCTCCCAGAGCTGTAAGGAGATCCGCTGGGCGCTGGCCGATTGCAGGCCATCCAGCACGTTGATCATGTAACGGTAAGGTGCCTCAGGCGCCGTCTTCACCGCGGCGATGATCTCCGGGTTGTCCGCGATCTCTTGCCGCATGATCCCCTCGATCTCGGCGAAGGCAACCACTTGCTCGGCCTGGCTCTGGCCACGTCGGATGACCACCGCGCCGTCTTCTCGAACCAGAAAGTGGATGATGTTCTTCTGGGAGACCTCGACCTGCTCCGCCGCCGCCTCGGGCAGCACGATCGGCAGCCCTTTCTCCTCCTCGAACACGGTGGTGGTGAGGAAGAAGATCAGCAGCAGGAAGGCGATGTCCGCCATCGAGGCGGTGGGAATCTCGTCGCTGACCTTGCTTTTCTTCTGCAGCAGGGGCATGGGATCACCTCTAACTGGTTGCGCGACTCGCCCGCGGCACAATGTCCAGTACCGCTTCGGCGCCCCTCTCCATATCGATAATCAGGAGGTCGATACGTGACACGAAAAAGTTGTAGGCGATGTTCACCGGGATGGCGATCGTCAGTCCGGTGGCCGTCGTGATCAGCGCCACCTTGATCCCGCCCGCCACCAGCGAGGCCTCGATCTGACCCGCCTCCGCCACCGCCCCAAAGGCGGCGATCATGCCAGCGACCGTGCCCAGGAAGCCCATCATCGGGGCCACGTTCGCTACGGTGGCCAGCACCACCAGACCCCGCTCCAGGAAGCCCAGCTCGATCGATCCGGTCGTCGAGATCGCTTTCTCGATGTCCTTGCTGCCATGGCGACGTTCCCGCAACCGCCTCAAGCCCGCGGAGACGATCGCCGCCACCGGGCCCTGCGTCTCATCGGCCAGCTCGATCGTCGAATCCAGGTCAGCGGCCCGCTGCGCGATATCGGAGATCTGGTCCAACAGCCGCTTGCTGTCGCGGTGCGCCACCCAGAGGATATAGCCTTTGGCGATCATCACCCCCAGCGCCAGCAGCGATGAGAGCACCAGGAAGTACATCATGACTCCGCCGTCCCGGAACAGCTCCATGAGAGCGTATTGGGCTTCGGTCTGCAATGCGAACCTCGCTGTCGCTTCGTTGTACTTGACCCGATTTGTCCAGTTGTTCTGCGGAAAACTCTACGGCGCCGAGGGGCTTCTGTCAACGAGACTCAACTCCGCCGCCGCCGACTCGGCCGGCTGCGCCGCCGGCGGGGCCGCCGTCAGCTTGGCCCGAGCCGGCTTCACACCCAGCGCCTCACGCAGCCTTTCGCCGCTCACCTTCCGCTCCAGGCGCCCGCGCTGCGCCAGCGAGATGTCCCCGGTTTCCTCGGACACCACGATCACCACGGCGTCGGTCTCCTCGGAGAGGCCGATGGC
>CAYGCC010000006.1:0-3093 GCA_964348165.1 uncultured Gemmatimonadota bacterium
ACATACCGATTGCAGGAGATCCGCTGAGGTGACTACGGAAGTCGACACGTCTGCGTCGGGAGACGATCGCCCCACTGGCTTGCGCGACGATATCGGAACCGCCGATCGCATTCTGGGTCCCACGTACCGTCAAGCCGACGAGCTAGCTATCCGCTTTCAAAGCCGTTTTCGCATTGCGGAGCTGGCGATCATCTACGGTGGCGTCATCGCCGTGATCCTGGGCACCCTGGCGGCCTATAAGCATCATCCTCATGTTCGTGTCCAGCATCCAAAGGAAGCCGAGCGATCACGGCCTCACGACAGGAATCTCTCGGTCAGCTCTCTGAGTTGCGGGCCCTCACCGTTCCAGCCGTATTCCAGGACGCGCACTTCGACCAGGGAAGCGAAGAGGCGCTCCACCGTATCGCCCTCTCCCACGATCAGCGTCGCACGCCCCAGGGTGTGAGCGATCCCCAGCTCCAGCGCGACGTTGGGGTCGAAGCCCGTCAGGTCGACGACGATGTGCGAGGCCCGACAGATCTCGTTCCAGATGGACCGTATAATGCCGCGATCCCCGACGGCATCAGCGCCGACATACTCGTAGCCTGCCGTCTCGCACGCCTCCCGAACCGCGCCCATCACCTCGCCCGAGCCGCCCGCGTCGAACGGCATGACGTGGAAGCAGCGGCGCGCGCCGGGCTCCGGGTAGCTGCCCGGCCAGGCGGGCTGAAGGGCTATCGGCGCCCCTGCGCCGACGAGTCCGAGAAGACCGTCGATGAGAGAGCCGACCTTGATGGGATCGTGGGACGCCTCGTCGAGCGAGGCGAGGGTGTGCTTGATCTCCCAGCTGGCGTCATCCCGGTCTGTGCGACGGCGCGCGTACGCCAGCGTCTCTTCGATAGACGAGTCACCGCCGCCACGCTGCTGTCCGTAGAGCGCGTCGTCGATCGCCACACCCACTCGCTCGGCGTCCTCACCATCATCTTGCAGCAGGACGGGAACGAGGTCCACGTCGAACGGTAGGTCGGCGTCGTGCCGCGCGATGATCACGATCGACCGACCGAGCGCCAGCGCGATGCCCAGCTCGTAGCACACGGCGGCCAGCTCCACCGTGGCCGTGGTGGTGAGGTCGAAGACCGCGACGTTGCTGCTCCGCAGGCTGTCCCAACGTGCCTGGGCGTAGTCCCGTCCCGCCGATCCCAGCAGGAGCTCTAGCCGCCGACTGGCGCAGCCCTGCGCTACCCAGTCGCTCACCTCGGCGCCGCCGCTGAAGAAAATCGCGTTGACGTCCTGGGCGACCGGCGGCGAAGACCAGATCGGTTCGGCCAGGGTGAGGTAGTGACGCATGGCGTAGTGGCGCGTGTCCAGGGCGAGCCTGCGAAGCGTCTCACGCTCCAGAGCCACGGCGGCTGCGTCATCCTCCCCGGCAAGCTGGTGAAGGCTCGTACCGGCTCGAGCGGACCTGAGATACAGTTTCTCTATGGCCTCATTCTCTCCCTCCGCCTTGTGCGCCCGACCCGCCTCGATGAACAGGAATCGCTTGACGGCCTGGAGGTGGCGGTTGACCCGTTCGGCTCGGGAGCCCGGGGGCAGCTTCGCGCCCTCCTCGTGCGTAGGCTCCGCCATGGCGGTTGTCATTCGTCCCATCAAGTCGCGTACGCGAGCTTCCCTGCCCATCATGCCGGCCACATCTTCCGGCCTCTCCCTGATGACCGCGCCCAGCTCCTCCACGATCGGGGCGAGCGCCTCCTGACGCTCCGGAGAGAACTCGCCCGCCCGAACCTTTTCTCGGAAGAGCTCCAGCAGCACCTGATAGCCGGCCGTCAACTCGCCTTCATCCTCGGCCGCCGAGTCTTCCAGCTTCAGCGATTCCGGTCGAAGAGCTTTCGAAACCTGTTCCCGCTCAGCGGGCTCGAGGGCGGCGTCTGCGGTTCGCGCGCCCTCCATCATGCCGCCGAATCGAGATGCCGCCTGGGCCGGGCCGGTGAGCGGAAGGGTGTCGGCATAGCTCGTCAGCCCGTGGAACGCCCGCTTGACGCTCGCCTGCCGCAAGGTGGCCTCGACCGCCGTATCGAGCTGACTGGCCTGCGGCTCCCCGATGAGCTGGCGGATCGCCGCGTTGATCGGCCCCAGGTCGAACGGCAACAGCGGCCTGCCGGTCCAGAGCCGATAGGAATCGGAGATCGACTGCAGGAGGCGCTGAGCGAAGTAGGCGTCGTCCATCAGCCCGATCAGTCCGAAGTGGTCGAAGATGACATCGAGGGGAGAGACGAAGTACTGCTGCGCCGCCTCGAGGATGGGGATGGCGTAGTTGGAGATCCCGACCTGTTGGGAGGCGGCGGCGCACGCGTCCAGCAGGTCGGGGACCTGCTCGATGTAGTCGCGAATGAAGGAGATGGTCTGCTCGATATCGCTCTCCTTCGGTCGCGCACCGTGCTGGGATCTGGCCTGTCGCAGCGTCTGGGCGGCGCTGCCGCTGAAGCTCTCGTGAGCGATCGCCTGCGCGATCTGCCGTCGAATGACGTGCGTCTGCATTCGAGCCTGCGAGTCCCGGATTAGCGGTCTCCGCGGAGGGAGGGGGGAAGAAGTCCTCGCAAACTGCTCTCGATCGCCTAAAAGATAGGGTCGCGCGGGTGGGGCCGGCAAAGGGTCGACGAGCTGGCGGCGGGCGGCTGGGCGGCGGGGTCGGCGCGATGTCCAGGGGGCGGGGGAGTTGACAGGGTGTGAGCGGGGGGTATAATACGGTCGTATGAATACAAAACATACGTATGAAGTAACCCCCCCGGCCACGGCGTCCGCCCTCATCGACGCCGCCCTCGACCTCTTCGCCCGCCACGGCTACGACGGGGCCTCGGTCCGCGCCATCACTGGCCGCGCCGGCGCCAACCTCGGCGCCATCACCTATCATTTCGGCTCGAAGCAGGCGCTCTACGAGGCGGTGTTCGCCGCCGTGGCCGGGCCGTCCACTCAGCGGCTGTCCGAGGCGGCCGCCCAGCCCGGGCCCGCTCTGGACCGCATCGAGCGCGTCGTCCGCACCTTCTTTCGCTACCTGGACGAGAACCCCGCCTTGCCGCTGCTCATGATGCAGCAGCTCGCCAGCTCCCGCCCGATGCC
>CAYGCC010000007.1:0-2245 GCA_964348165.1 uncultured Gemmatimonadota bacterium
GGCAATCCGTCGTAGCGGCGCGCGTCCCCCGTGGGGACCCCGATCTCTGCGCCGCTCGGAAGCCGGAATATCCCCGGAGCGCTATCGTCCGCGGCGCCCGAGCCGCCTCCCGTGGTATCGCCCACCGCGGTGACGTGCGGCACCTGCTTCATCATTTCCGCGAACAGTTCGGCGCCGCTGAAGCTGCGCCCGTTGATGAGCACCACCACCGGGTTCGTGTACTGGAAGGGTCCTCGCGGTTGAAGGGGGGGCCAGGGATAGCGCTCCCCGAGCACGTAGACGTCGATGGCATCGATCGGTTCGGTCAGGAACCGGCCGACGAACTCCCGGATGGTGTCGTGGTTTCCTCCGGGATTGTGCCGCACGTCTACGATCATCGCCCGGGTGCTCCGCAAGTAATTCAGCGCCGCGTCAAAGGTCTGTGTGATTTCGTGCGGCATGAACTCGGTGACCCGGAGGTAACTGATCCCGTCGTCTCGGATCGCGTAGCCGATCAGTGAGTCCCCGGGGACGTGGATGCTGTCAGGATCCAGGTAGTTCAACAGCAGATCGGCTCTCCAGACATCCGTATCGCGCCAGAACCGCGGCCCGATGTACGGAACGATCTTTCCATCGTCCCCATCGAACCATCCCTGCTGCCACGGGATGTGCGTTCCGCCAGGCGGCCTCAGCCAGACGTGCCCGTCCTTCAACTCACCCAGCATTTCGAGCAACACGAGGTAGGCATCGGTCCCATTGGCCCGTTCCGCACGCGGGCGATAGGCTGCGTAGATGTCATCCCAGTCGATCCCCTTGAACTCCAGGTAGGGGTAGACCGAATCGACGGCCGACCAGGCGGTTTCGAAATCGGCGAGCCCGTTGGAGACATCGTTCGCGACACCGGCGGGGTCGCTGCAGGCGAGCCCGAAGGAACCTGGGAGTAGCGCGGCGAGCGCCACCCAGCCACGCATCATTCGCTTGCCGTTCGTCATGAGAACCTCCGATTTGCCGGCCGTTTCGGTCCCGCGTAGCTTCATGCGACACTCTAGGGCGGGGCGTGTCTCCTGACCGACACGTCGGCGTCACCTCCCATGTTACGGTTCGATATGGGCCATTCCTCCCAACGAGTTACCCGGTTTCAGGCGCTGGGCGCGGCCGACCTCAAAGCGCCGGAGGGCAACACCCTGCGGTCCGTACTGGCCCGGCCCAAGCTTCTGGCGCTCCTGTCGTACCTGGCGGCCGCGACCCCCCGAGGCTTCCAGCGCCGCGATACGATCACGGGACTTCTGTGGGGCGAGCTGAGCCAGGAGCGGGCGCGGGGCGCGCTTCGACAGGCGTTGTACCACCTGCGAGGTTTTCTCGGTGAGGGCGTCGTGGTCACCCGGGGTGACGAGGAGGTGGGCCTGGATGGAGATCTCTTCTGGTCCGATGTCGCAGCCTTCGAGGACGCGCTGGAGCGGGGGGCCACTGAGGAGGCGCTCGATCTCTACCGGGGAGATCTGTTGCGCGGCTTCTTCGTGCACGGCGCCTCCGAGTTCGAGCGCTGGCTGGAAGGGCGGCGCGACGAGTTGCGGGAGCGGGCGCGAGTGGCCGCCTGGGAGTCGGCGCAGGGCGCCGAGGCCGAGGGGAACGCCGCGGACGCCGCGCGCTGGGCTCGGCAGGCGCTACGGCTGGCGCCTCTGGATGAAGAGCTGTTGCGGCAGGTCATCGAGCTGCTCGGCAGGTTGGGCGACCGCTCCGGAGCGGTGCGCGAGTACGAGGCCTTCGCCAGCCGGCTGGCCGAGGAGCTGGAGCTGGAGCCAGCGGCGGAGACACGGGCGCTCATCGAATCGGTACGCTCTCGCGACGATGCCGAGCCAAGCGAGATTGCGGGTGGGCCTGCGAGCACAGCGGCCGTGCATGCTCCCGAGTCGCTGGCACCGTCAACCTTGGTCGCACCCGTGGAGGTCACCGGCGGCGTCGCCAGCGGCGCGACGGCTCGCCTAATGAATACTCGGGCTTTCCGTCTCGGTCTGGTCGCCGGCGCGGCCCTGGTCATCGGCCTCGGCATCGTATGGGCGTTCAGCTCCAGGGGCGCCGGTCGGCCTCGCCTGGAGGAGCGACGTGTCGTCGTGGCGGTCTTTGACAATCAGACGGGCGACCCGAACCTCGACCCCCTGGGCCGCATGGCGGCGGATTGGGTTACGCAGGGGCTCGATCAGATCGAGGTGGTTGATGTGGTGCCGAGCACGACCGGCTTCGCGCCGCGTGCGGATTTGAGTGGGCC
>CAYGCC010000008.1:0-3499 GCA_964348165.1 uncultured Gemmatimonadota bacterium
TACCTGATCGGCGTGAGCGACCTCGAGGCGTGGGAGGCCGAGCACGGCCGCATCGCCGACGGCGCGATCTTGCTGCTGCGAACCGGTTGGGGCGAACGTTGGCCGGACCGCGCGGCCTATCTGGGGACAGCGCGTAGCGGCCCCGAGGCGGTACCCGAGCTGCACTTTCCCGGGCTGCACCCCGACGCGGCGCGCTGGCTCGTGGAGAACCGGAGGATCGACGCGCTGGGGATCGACACGCCGAGCATCGACTACGGCCAGTCGACGACCTACGAGACGCACCAGATTCTCTACGCCGAGAACATCCCGGGCTTCGAGAACGTGGCCGCACTCGATCGGCTGCCGGCCACGGGTGCCTACGTGGTGGCGCTGCCGATGAAGATCGGCGGCGGCAGCGGCGGTCCGCTGCGTATGGTCGGCGTGGTTCCGCGTTCGCTGGGGCCGTGAACGATCTCGATTAGCGACCAGCGCCGTCTCACTAAGGGGCCAGACCGGATGCGCTTAGACGGCGAGTTCCCCAGGCGGCCCGTCGAGGCGCCGCCTCAGCGTCACGCCGTCGCGGTGCGCCCCAACGCCAGCGCCGTCAGGAAGGCGAGGCCGGAGAGCGCGAACAAGATTGTGGGTGGGAAAGGAAACGTCAACGCGCCCACGACGACCAGAAGACCGGTCAGGACGAGGTTGACCAGTGCCGCCACGCGAAAGCCCTTTGCGCTCAAGCGAAGATGGCCGGCCAACATCAGGTTGAGAAGCCCGACGTAAACGAGTAGCGCGGCGAACGACAGGCTGAACCCCTGGAACAGGTCCATCATCGTCCGCTCGACCCCGCCGACGTCGAGATGGTAGTTCATCATTAGATGCAGCAATTGCGCTTCGGTATCGTTGGCGGGCTGGCGCGCGGAGAAGTGACCGATCATGTGGAGTCCCGCGGTCACGATTTGCAGGCTGGCGCCGATTCTGAAGAACGAGATCGCCCTCTTCATCATGGCTCACCCCTCACACGATATGTGAAGTTAGTCTTGGCGTATGGCTGGTCAGCTTGAATCTAGTCGCGGGGAGACAGCGCGCTATTCGTAGCGCAACGACTCCACCGGGTCGACACGCGCCGCACGCCGCGCCGGCAGCACGCCGGCCAGCAGCCCGATGACCACCAGGGTCAGCACGCAAACGAGGGCGATGGGCCAGGAGAACTTCGGGTTGGCCAGATAGACCGCCGCGCCCTCCTCGGCGGGCAGGCTGTCCACGATCTTCACGACGGCGGTCGAGAAGGCGAGGCCGAGGCCGCCGCCGATCAAGGTGAGGGCGAGCGACTCGAAGACGAACTGGGAAACGATGTGCCGTTTGCGCGCGCCCAACGCCAGCTTCACGCCGATCTCCTTCGTCCGCTCCCGCACCACCACGTACATGATGTTCGCGACGCCGATCCCGGCCACCAGCAGCGTGAACGCGCCGACCAGCCCGAGGAAAACCTCGATGCCAAAGCCAATCTGGCTGGTCAGTTTCTCGTCCTCGATGAAGTCCCACATCGGTAGCGCCCGCTCGTCCTCGGGGTCGAACTTGTAGCGGCGGCCCAGAACCCGGTTCAGTTCCGACTTGACGAACTCGGCGCGCGACGGATCGCGCGGCCGCAGCAGCAGGTGGTTCACGAAGCGATGGCCGTAGATGCTTCGGAACGTAGAGGACGGGATGATCGCCCGGTCGGCATCGGGGCCGTTGTTGATGCTGTCCTGGGACTTCTTCTGCATGACGCCGACCACGGTGAACGGCAGATCGTCCAGCATGACGGTCTTGCCCACCGGCTCTTCGGTCCCAAAAAGCTCTTCGGCGATATCGTTCCCCAGGAACAGCACGCGTCGCTTCTCGTCCACGTCGCGATGGTTGATGAAGCGGCTGCCCGCGCGGGGGAACATGCGACGCATCTCCTCGAAGGCGGGGTAGACGCCCTCCATGTAGGTGGTCGTCCGGGTGTCGCCGACCTCCAGCGTGGTGCCCCAACGGCCGTAGGACGGGCTCACCCGGTCGATCTCCTCGATGGAGCGGGTGATGATGTCGAGGTCCTCTTCAGCGAGTCGGATGCGGCGGCCCTTGGGTAGCCCCTCATAGGCGAGGCTCGTCGTGCCCCCGTAGACCATGAAGATGCGCTCGCCGGCGTTCATCAGGCCGCTCACGATGCCACGGCGCAGCCCTTCGCCGAAGGCGAGCAGCAGCACCACCGAGATCGTGCCCCAGGTGATCGCGAACGTGGTGAGCAGCACGCGCGTCTTCTGCGCCCGCAGGTCACCCAAGAACTCGCCCAGCAGTATTCTCCACATCGTTCGTCAGGACCGCCTCAGTAGCGCAGACATTCCACCGGGTCCAGGTTCGCCGCTTTCCGGGCCGGGAAGTAGCCGGCCAGCAGGGCGACGCCGGCCAGCAGCGCGATGGTCGCCCCCAGCACCAGCGGGGAGAGGGTGGGCCGCCCCACGTACTCTTGCAGCGGCAGCAGAGCGCCGACCTTGATCAATCCCAGCGACACGACAAAGCCCAACAACGCGCCTACGGCAACCACCACAAAGGTCTCGCCCAAGAACTGCAGCATGATGTCGCGCTTGCGGGCGCCGATGGAGCGTCGCACTCCGATCTCCCGCGTCCGCTCCTTCACCACGATATACATGATATTGGCGACGCCGATGCCGCCGACCGTCAGCGTGAAAGCGCCGACGATCCCGAGGAAGGTGTTCATGCCGATGAAGATCGCCTTGATGACCTTCTCGAACTCGCTCGTGTCCCACTCCCAGATGGCGTCTTCGTCGGTGGGGTCGAAGCGATACTTGCGGCCCAGCACTTCGTTGACGCGCCGCTCCACCGCCTCGGTTACCTCGGGCGATCGGGTCCGGTAGATGATGTTGGCAAGGTAGCGCTGGCCGAAGATGGCTTTATGCGTGCTCGAGGGGATGAAGATGCGGTCGCGGTCCCGCGAGTTGTACGAGGAGTTTTGCTGCTTCTCCTTCAGCACGCCGATGACAGTGAACGGCACTTCACCCACGAACACGGTTTTTCCGACGGCGTCTTCGTCCTCGAACAAGAGCTGGCGCAGCTCGTTCCCGAGGAAAGCGACGCGGCGGCGCTCGTCGATGTCCGCCTGATTGATGAAGCGGCCGCCCCAGTCGGCGATGACGTTGCGCAACTCGCCATAAACCGGGTAGACGCCGGTGACGTTTGGATTGGCGCTGTTCCGGCCTCGGCGTGCCGGCGCCCGCCAGGTGCTGTACTCGGGACTGATCTCGACGATGTCGCTGATCTCGTTCTGCAGCAGCGCCACGTCCTCTTCCTGCAGGCGGATGTCGCGGCCGGAGGGGAAGCCCGCGTAGACCTTGGTGGTCCGGTTGCCGAAAAGGATGACGATGCGCTCGCCCAGGCCGTGCATGCGCTTGCGGGTCTGCTTCTCGAGGCCGACGCCGAAGGCGAGCAGCACGACGACGGCGACAGTCCCCCAGGTGATCCCGAGGATCGTCAGCGCCGT
>CAYGCC010000009.1:0-1962 GCA_964348165.1 uncultured Gemmatimonadota bacterium
TATTCCAGTAAACGGTGCCAGCCGTGGGCCGCATCATAATCCGTGGGTTGCGAGTTCGAGTCTCGCCCCTGCCACTGCGTTCCGGTCCGGTCCCGTGCCGGACCTTTTCGTTTTGGAGGTGCGTTCGGCCCTTCGCGGATGCTCTTCTCGTCAACAGGCATGTCCGTCCGCTTTCATCTAGCACCCGCCTCTCCGCACCGGGTGTGCTCCTCGCTCCTGTCTCTTGATGGGACGGTGGTGGACACCGGAATCGTGCAACAAGAGATTTAGGATATGACGGGACGCAACGTGAGCCCCATCCCGGACGAGGAGACGGCGCGCCGGGCCGGGGTCGGGGCCGGCGCCAGTTGACCGGGACGAAGCGGCGGATTCGTATCGTTTGGATAGGTTCCGGCCTTTTTCTGCTCTTGGTGGCGCTGGCGATCGCCACGGCGCTATCAAGTCGGGGAGACCCGGAGCGGGTTCCCCAAGGGAAGGATCCGGCGATGGGATCAGCGCGGCACGGGCAGCCGGCGGTGAGCTGGACGGGGATCATCGAGGTCGCCTCCGGCGAGGCGTACCAGGGGCCCTGGCGCATGAACGAGTCGGACTTTCGCTACGTGGACGCCCCCACCGTGGCGATCGATCGCGAGGCCGTCGCTGGCGTCGCCTGGGCCGATCAGGCGCGGAAGGACATCTTCTTCCAGGCCTACGGACCCGATGGGGAGGCGCGGCTCGAGGAACCCGTGAACGTCTCCCGGAGCCCACGCACCTTCTCTTGGCTTCCGCGGATTGCGTTCGGCCCCGGCGGCGCGAGCCGGGTGTACGTGCTGTGGCAGGAGATCGTGTTCTCCGGGGGCTCGCACGGCGGCGAGATCTTCTTCGCGCGCTCGGCCGACGGCGGCCGGAGCTTCAGCGAGCCGATGAATCTCTCGAACACGCCTGCCGGCGCCGGCAAGGGGCGTCTCACCCGGCGCCTCTGGCACAACGGTAGCCTGGACCTCGCCATCGGCCCCGAGGCCGACCTGTATGCCGCCTGGACCGAGTACGAGGGTGCCCTGTGGTTCCGCCGCTCGACCGACGGCGGCGCGAGCTTCGCCGATCCGCTGCGGGTGGCCGGGCGCGGCGCGGAGCCCGCACGGGGTCCCGCCCTCGCCGTCGGCCCCGCGGAGGTCGTCTATCTCGCCTGGACCGTCGGCGAAGACCCAGCCGCCGACATCCGCATCGCGAAGTCGCAGGATGGCGGCCGATCCTTCGGCGAGCCGTGGGTCGTCTTCCAGAGCCGCGGGCACGCCGACGCGCCGAAGATCGCCGTGGACGGCGAAGGGACCGTCCACCTGGTCTATGCGGAGAGTCCCGAGGGCCCCTTCCAGCGGTACGAGATACGGTACGCACGCTCCACCGATGGCGCGGCCACGTTCGAGGGGTCCCGATCGATCTCCGACGCGGACTCCCGGCAGTTGGAGAGCGTGAGCTTCCCGTCGCTGAGCCTGGATGGCGAGGGCGATCCCTACCTCGTCTGGGAAATCTTGCCCGACCCGAGCGACCGGCCGCGGGGACTGGGGTTCACCACGTCGCGCGACGGCGGCCGCACGTTCACAGCGCCTTCGCTCGTTCCCGGCACATCCGGTCCCGAACTCGGGTTCAACGGGAGCCTGCAGGGGTTGTTGATGAGGAAGCTCGCGGTGAACGGGTCGGGCGCGATCGCCGTGGTCAACAGCACGTTCAGGCCGAACGAAGTGAGCCGCGTGCGCCTCATTCGGGCCCAGGCCGTCGGCGCTGAGGCCCGAGATCAGGAACGCAACTTCGGCCGATAACAGCCTGCATTTAACACTAGCTTGTCGATTGCTCAGTTGGACTGGGGCAAACTGTGCTTTCTACCGGTGTGTGAAGATGCGCGGGTTGGGCTCAGCTTCCAGCACTTCACGACTCCCCGATTCCGCGAGCCCGATTCGAGAATTTCGCTATCCCCAGCCGAACAGT
>CAYGCC010000010.1:0-2599 GCA_964348165.1 uncultured Gemmatimonadota bacterium
CTCGAACTCGCGGCAACCGCTGAGATAGAAACCTTCCAAGAACGGGCCGCCGTAATGCTCGGTGGCCGTTTCTTCCTCGCCCGCTTCGAGCGCTTCCTCGAATGCCGCCACGTCCGACCAGACGACTTCGACGCCCAAGCGCAGGTACTCGCCCGAGGCAAGCACCGCCGCTTCGCCGAGCGCCCGCCGTAGTTCGTAAACGGTGTTGGCCAGCGCGTGGCGGGCGTGCTCCTCGTCGCTTTCCGGCCACAGAAGACCTGCCAGGCGATCTCGGCTTACACCGGTGCCCCGCGTCGCAGCGAGCAGCGCCAGTGCGGCGAGTCGCCGGCGCTGGGTTACAGGTCCGGACAACGGGCCCGAAGGACCTTCGAGAGAGATGCCGCCGAGGAGCCGAAGTCTGTACACCGCTTACCGCTCCGGGTGTGATCGACAGTGGATCGAGTGAGGATCAGGCGATGATCGCGCCCGCCTAAGATACCTCTGACGCTTTAAGCAGCGCCACACGTTCTCCCGGGAATCCGTTTGGGTCGCAGGAACCGGCGGTGCCGTCGGTCGGATGGAACAAGGAGGTGCCCACGCTTTTGTAGAGGTGACGCCACGCAGGCTAACCTCCCAGGCCGGCCCAAGTTCGCTGAAGCCAAACATCACAAACCGACACCAAATGGAGGGTGAACAACATGCGCACACCGATTCCATGCACAGATCATTCCATCTTGAGCCTCGCCGCCGGCTTACTGCTTGTCGGCTGCGCCGAGCCACCTACCGCCAGTCCGCCGGTAGAACCACCCGAGCTCGCGGTAACGCGAAATCACTTCGAAGTTCCTTTCTACCAAGACGCCGATTTCTACCTGACCTGCCTCGATGAAGTGGTCCACTACGAGGGTCCCGGGGTGATGACCGCCGACATCCTCGAAACACCGTCGGGGGTCACGGTAGCCCGGCTGGTCTTCGAGATCGACCCCAGCTTTTTCGTGGAGCGACCCAACGGTGTCCGTTACTACGCGGAGATACCTCCGACGAGGCCTCGGGTCACCCAGATAACTGGCCCTGCCTCGGTCGTGATCGTCACCGAGGTCGCACACTTCATCTCGGCCGATGGGGAACGCCTGGTGCTCTCATACCACAGCCAGGTCGTCTTCAAACCCAACGGTGAGCCGGCAGTGGAGAAGTTCACAGGCGCTTGCCCGTAGCCGGACAGGATTCGAGCGCTGCGGTAGACTTTGGAATGGGGCGCCCACCAAAAGCTGCGCACAACAGGCGGCAATGATTATGAAAAGGTCGAGTCTGCTCGCGCTAGCGAGCGCGGTTGCACTGCTAACGGCTTGCCAAGACACGCCGACGACCCCCACCGCGCAGATCGGCGAGGCGCTCTTGAGCGCAGGTGGGGATGGAGCCACTGAGTATTGGGAACCGATCGACCTCGAAGGCTGGGACCTTTGTGGATACGATGTGGTGGATTTCTCCGGGATGGGACACGTCGTGAGAAAGGGCTCCTGGCAGGATGAAGCCGGCGGGTGGCACTCCCGTTATCACGAAACCTGGAAGCTCACCGGCGTGGGGCGGACCACGGGTGAGATTTGGAAATGGAATGAACACTTCGACTGGTCGTCCAACTGGGCCCCAGAGCTGCCGGGACAAGATGAGGCGACGCTACTCTGGCACGTGAACCTGGTCGGAGAAAACCAGACGCCGAACTTCAAGATTCACCTGACCAACCACTACACCGTCAATGCCAACGGCGATTTGGTCTCGCGCAAGTTCACCTTCAATCAGTGCGAGTGACCTGGTCACTCCGGTGAATGAGGGCAGATCTCAACGGTGAGCCCCGAGCGTCTGGAGCGACGTTCGGGGCTAACTGGCCGCGCCAAGCTACGAGTTCAGACCCAGCCATGTCGCAGTGACACCCGCTAGTGGAAGTCGTGGCTCTCGATGACCTCGGCCCCGGCGCGCGGCGCGATCGCCTCGATGCGCCGCGCCTGTACGTTGATCACGCCCTGCTCGTTCTGGGCGGTCCCCTCGATGAGCAGCACCGGCGAACGGACGATGGTGCGGCGATAACGCTCGAAGGTGTCGGAGTATATCACGAAGTTCGAGAACCCGGTCTCATCCTCGAGGGTGACGAAGCAGACGCCCTTGGCGGTGCCCGGCCGCTGTCGGCAGATGACCACGCCCGCCACCCGCACCCGCTGGCCGCTCTTCACCCGCGTCAGGTCTTCCGCCGAGAGCACGCCGTCGGCGCGCAGCTGTTCCCGCAGAAACTCCATCGGGTGGCCGTGGGTGCAGAGGCCCGTGGTCATGTAGTCGGCGGCGATCAACTCGACCGGGTCCATCTCTCTCAGTTGCGGATGCCGGTGTTGTGAGGCGGCGCGCTGTTCGGCGGAGCGTCGGTCAAGGCGCTCGTCGGAGCGCCTTGACACTGAGCGACCCCTCGGGTCGCGAAGCCACTCGTGAGCGGCCCCGTTCAACGCTTCCTTCGTCTCCGAACGCTCGCCGCGAGCGGTGAAGCGAGCCGAATACCGCGCCGCCTCTCCCTCCACCGGCGCCAGCGGCTTGGCGGCCAGCCGGGCGAGCACCTCCCAAAGGGCAGAGCGGCGGCCGG
>CAYGCC010000011.1:0-10303 GCA_964348165.1 uncultured Gemmatimonadota bacterium
GGCCGGGGTACGCGCCGTTTTACCTCGGCGATCTTCATGGTCACCCGGCTGCTCGCCGACTCCGTGCGACTGTTCGCCACCGCGATCCCCCTCGCCCTCGTTACCGGCTGGCCGTATCCTGTGTCCATCGCGGTGATCGGGTTGCTGACCGTGGTCTATACCTACTTCGGGGGGATCAAGGCGGTGATCTGGGTCGATGCCTTGCAAATGGGCCTCTACCTGCTCGGAGCCATCGCCGCCGCAATGGCGTTGCACCTGCTGGTCCCCGGGGGCTGGGGTTCGATCGCCGGCGCGGCCGCCGCTGCGGGGAAACTCTCGGTGATCGATACCTCGTTCAACCTGAGCTCGGCCTACACGCTCTGGGCGGGCCTCTTCGGCGGCGCGTTTCTTTCCATGGCCTCTCACGGCACCGACCAGTTGATCGTGCAGCGTCTGCTCACCTGTCAGAACTTGCGGGCGAGCCAGCGGGCGCTCGTCGGCAGCGGCTTCGCCGTCATGCTCCAGTTCGCGCTTTTCCTGGCGCTGGGCGTTGGACTTTGGGCCTTCTATAGCGGACGGTCGTTCGAGCGGCCGGATGAGATCTTCGCGCTGTTCATCGTCGACGAGTTGCCAGCGGGCCTCTCCGGTCTGCTGGTCGCCGGCATCTTCGCCGCGGCGATGTCCAGCCTGTCGTCGTCGATCAATTCGCTGGCCTCGGCCAGCGCTTATGACTTCTGGGCGCCGGCGCGAGGCGTCGAGGCGGACGATGCCCGCACTCTGCGGGTCGGCAAGCTGTTCACGCTGCTCTGGTCGGCATTGCTCATTGGCGGTGCCCTGCTGTTCATCCCGTTGAGCCGTGGCACGGCGGCGGTGGAGGTGGCCCTGGGCGTCGCCTCGCTGGTCTACGGCGGCCTGTTGGGCGCGTTCGCCCTCGCGCTATTCGCGCCGGCGGTGCGCCCCCGGGAGGCGGTCGTGGCGATCGCCACCGGCATCGGTTCGGTCACGGCACTCTGGCTGTTCGCTCGGGGCTCCGTGGCCTGGCCCTGGTTTGCGTTGATCGGAACGGCGGTGACCTTCAGCGTGGGCCGGATCGGCGCGGCGCTGCAGGCCAGGAAGCGCCCGGCTACGGAGGGGGGCGTGTGAGCGCAACTGCGGTCATCGGCATCGATGGTGGGGCCAGCGTCACGCGGGCCATCGTTCTGGATGCGCGGGACGGCCGGGTGCTCGGCCGCCGGCAGGGTGGCCCGGCACTCACCGGCCGTCCCGAGTCACCTTTTGACATCGAGGTCATCATCGAGACCGGACGCCTGGCGGCACACACCGCGGCGATCGAACTACCCGCGGCAGCGTTGTGCGCCGGGCTGGCGGGGGTGGGGCGCGCGCCGGAGCGCGATGTGGTGGAGAGCGAGCTGCGGGGACGAGGCCTGGCTCTGACCGTGTCGGTGGTGACGGACGCCGAGGCCGCGTTCTACGACGCGTTCGCCGATGGGCCGGGCCTGCTGCTCATCGCGGGTACCGGCTCGATGGTTTGGGGGCGCGCCGAGGACGGCCGTGAAGCCCGGGCCGGCGGCTGGGGAATGTTGCTCGGCGACGAGGGGAGCGGGTACGACATCGGGCTCAGCGCACTGCGGGCGTCGGTGCGCGCGGCGGACGGGAGGAGCGAGCAGACCGAGCTGCTCGCACATATCTTGGGGCATCTGCAACTGGTTGAACCGGAAGAGCTGGTCGGGTGGAGCGCGGCTGCCGGCAAGGCCGAGATCGCCGCCTTGGCTCCCCTGGTCAGTCAGCTGGCGGTGGCCGGCGACGGCATCGCCGCCGACATCATCGAGCGGTCCATCGCCTCGCTGCTCGCTCTAGTGGCCGCGCTGCTCTCACGCCTCGGGCCCTGGAGCGCGCCCCCCAGACTCGCCCTGACCGGCGGCCTCATCGCTCCCGGCGGCCCGCTGCGCGATCGAATTCTCTCGGCGCTCCTGGACTACGACTGCCAGGTGGTCGAGATCCCGCTGAACGCGGCCCGCGGCGCGGCCCGGCTGGCGTTGCGCGAGCTGACTAGACGTCCGAAGTCATAATGAACAGCGGTTGCCGCAGCAACGTCTTGTACTTCGGACGCAGGCGATCGGCGTCGTAGTACTTGTGGACGTCGATGACCTTCTTGCGACCCATGACGACATCGATCGGGACGCTGTCGTACACCCCGTTTCGCAGGCTGACCAGCCGCCCGAAGCTGCCCTGCAGGATCAGGTCGAGGGCGAGGTTGCCGAAGGCCATCGGCACGATGGCGTCGAGGGCGTCGGGGTCGCCGCAGCGGACGAGGTAGCCGAGCCGCTGATTGACCACGTTGATGCGGCGGCCCTCGTTGACGTTCGGCGACAGCTCTTTGAGCAGCGCCGCCACCTTGTCGCTGATACCGCCTAGCTTGCGGTGCCCGTACTGATCCTCTTCTGAGCTCTCGAACGACATCTCCTCCTGGTGCTTCATGCGGGCGCCTTCCGAGACCAGCACGACCGAATACTTACTCGGGTTGCGGTTACGGTCGTAGACCAGCAGCTCCAGCAGACGCTCGATGTCGAAGGGGTGCTCCGGGATGCAACAGCGGTCGGCGGCACCGGCCATGGTCGGCAACAGCGCCGTGTAACCCGCGTAGCGGCCGAAGACCTCGATGACCAGAAAGCGTTCGTGCGAGCCGGCGGTAGTTCGGAGGCTGTGGGTCAACTGAATGGTCCGCGCCACGCAGGTGCTGAAGCCGATGCAGTAGTCGGTGCCGGGCACGTCGTTGTCCATAGTCTTCGGAATCGCGACGACCTTGACCTTCTCCTCATGCAACCGTTGGGCGTAGCTCAACGTGTCGTCCCCGCCGATGGGGATGACGTGGTCGATGCCCAGGAACTCGATGTTCTTCAACACTTCGGGCGTCACGTCGTTGATCTCGTCCGTGTACGTGTCCGCCAAATGGGGAGGAACGACCGCCTTCGGTAGGTGGCTGGGGCGCGTGCGCGACGTATGGAGAAAGGTGCCACCCGTTCGGCCCGCCCGGTTGACCACCTCCTCGGTGAGCGTGGTCACGCAGTGCGAGTTGTTCGCCTCTTTGTCGCGGACGATGTCGACCAGCCCGGCCCAGCCGCGCCGGATTCCCAGCACGCGGTACCCTTCGCGCAGGGCACGAATCGTAATGGCACGGATCGCCGGATTGAGACCCGGTACGTCACCGCCGCCCGTCAAGATGCCGATCGTACCTGTGTAATCTGCCATACCCGCCCGCTCCTTCCCACCACGCTGCCGACGCCCGATTACCCCCGTGCGGCTTTCCGCCTCCCCGGCTACACTCTCACCAACCCGACCGTTGATACCCCGGTCGTTCGGCTGAGTTGGCTCCGACGATGCGGTCAGTATAATACAGCCCAGCGCCCGCGGTAGGGCTCAACCGGCCCGCGCTCGGCCGGAAAGGGCCCTCTTCCACTTTACCCCACATTCCACCGACGGTAGCTTGATCACTAACCCAAACTCTCAAGCGAGCGGAGCGGCCGGAGGCTCGGCGCGACCCATCTCGCGGCCGCCCCGTCTTTCCAGGAGGGCATCATGGCCGAGGAACCCGTCGGCACGATCACGCACTACTTCCCAAAGCCGCAGGTGGGTGTCGTCAAGCTCACCGCGGCGATCAAGGTCGGCGAGACCCTTCATTTTCGTGGTCACACGACCGACTTCCAACAGCGCATAGACTCGATGCAGGTCGAGCATGCCGCGGTCGAAGACGCCGCCGCTGGCACGGAGGTCGCCATCAAGGTGACCGAGCGAGTGCGGGGTGGTGACGAAGTCTTCCGGGTGACGCCCGACTGAACCTCTCCGCGGCCGCCGGCCGATCGGCGCGCCGCCGCGCGCTGGCGCCCTGCCGCTTGACGTGGCCGGGGATATGGCGGACGAGGTCGCGCAGACCCTTAGCTTCGATGATCGGTCCATACCGACTGGAAGATGCGCAGATCTTCCGCCGTGCCATGGTGGCCCAGCCTGGACGGCGCCTTCGACAGCTCGAGCACGTAGACCACCTGGCCGCCGGTGTCGGTCCGACCCAGCTTCGGCATCGGATCCAAGTGGCCGTGGCTGGTGAGCGTGCAGATGCTACGGAATCGCTCAGTCGCGCTCATTCCAGCTGACGGCGTGGTCGCGGGTCACGATGATGTCGGCCAGCGATTTGTGCGCGGAGATGATTCCGTGTTCGATGGCGAGCACCCGCTCGAGGAATTCGTCCTGCGGCTCGCGCTTTCTCAGCGGTGCGTCCCGCGTGTCTTCATGCGTTCGATCGATGAACACGCGCCGGTGTACGTTCTTCAATAACGTCGTGTAGCTACCTTCCACCAAGACCACGGCGATATCGCTCAAGTCTACGGTCTCCTCACCGATCGAGTCGGCGTCATAGTCCACCAGCGGTTTCGCGACCTCGGTCTTCCCTGAAAGGATCTGCCGCAGGTTCTCGTCCAGAGCGTTCAGGCGAACCTCTTCGGGGCCGACCCAGCCGATGTCCTTACGACGCATGGCCGCGTTTGTCTTCGGCGGGTACACGAAGTAGTCGTCTTGCTGTAGAATCGCGCTGGTGACGCTGGCGCTAGCGAGTTCTGTGGCCAGGGCCGCGGCGATCTCCGACTTCCCGGCCCCAGACTCGCCGGCGATCGTGATCACGTAGGCCCCGGAAGCGGAGCTAATTTCGGGCAGGACCAGCTCGGCGATATGCCGGGTGGCGACCTTGTGCTGAGGTTGCACAACGATCTTGTCACCCTTCATAATCGATCCTTGAATCGGGTCGTCGCGACGATCTCGAGGCTCTCAACACCAACGAGGCGGACGAGCCAAGTAAACGCCACCGCCCCGGACGATCAAGTTGCTCGGCGGACGGCGCGAGGTGCGGCGATCTCGGACGCCCGGTTCCGAGGGGAGAAAGAGTCGTTCTCGGCCCGAGAGCACGACCTGTGGGGAAAGAGGAAAAGTTGGGTCGGACAGGCAAACGGCGAGCGCTCATCTGGATCTCGGCGGCCCTGACTCTACTCGTGGTGACAGGGGTCGTCGTGCTGCGCCGAGTTCTCGCCTTCGACGCGCCCGAGGAGTTTTGGCTGCAGAAAGGCGCTTTGGCCTCGGTCGAGTTGGAACCGGTCGCCAGCGACTCGCTCTACCAGTCATTCGCGGTAGTCCTCGAAAGCGACGCGGGTTACCGGGTGCGTGGACACCTGAGGGTTCCGCACCAGGAGGGGCGCTGGCCGGCTATCATCAACCTGGCCGGAGTCAGAACCGGGCGGATGGCTGCCGAACTGATCGAGCCTGACACGCCCTATATCATTCTGGGTCTCGACTATCCATGGGACGGTCCCACACGGCTCAGCGCCTGGCAATTCCTGGCTCGCCTCTTTGCCATACGTCGGGCTATGTTGCTCACCCCTTCGGCCACCATGTTAGGCATCGACTATCTGACAACGCGCCCCGATGTGGACTCGTCCGCCATCGTGCTGGCTGGGGCAAGCTTCGGAGGTCAGCTGGCCGCGGTGGCGGGGGCCGTGGATGAGCGCGCCAGTGCCGTGCTGGTCGTGTTCGGCGGTGGCGACTACGCGGAACTACTGAAGGCGAACCTGAAAGTGAAGCCGTCCTGGCTGCGGTCGCTGCTCGCCAGCGCGGGCGCCGCGCTGATTACTCCACTGGAGCCACTGGACTATGTAGGATCGATTTCACCGCGGCCGCTGATCCTGATCAACGGCGAACGGGATACCTCGATCCCCCGGCAAAGCGTGGAGGCGTTGTACGCCGCCGCCCGTGAACCGAAGAAGCTGGTCTGGTTGGACGAAGGGCACATCCGACCAACAAATCGCGAGCTGATCCAGCGGGTGCTACGCGCGGCCTATGAGGCTTTAGTCGCCGTGCAAGGGTTAGAGCCAGAGGAAACCGAAATATGAATCGACGTCCCCTGGGCCCCGGTGCCTCAGCCGTCTCCGCCGTTAGCTTCGGCGCCATGCCGCTGTCGACACAGGGACGGCCCGGGGAAGAGCAGGGAATCGCTGTCATCCAGGCCGCCCTGGACGCCGGGATGACCCTCATCGACACCGCGGACGTGTATTGCCTCGACGATCGAGACATCGGCGCAAATGAACGCCTGGTCGCCAAAGCACTCGGCGCCTGGTCCGGTGACCGCGGCTCGATCCTCGTCGCCACCAAGGGCGGCTTCACACGGCCGGGCGGCCGCTGGGAGCGAGACGGACGGCCCGAGCACCTGCGGCAAGCCTGCGAGCGTTCCCTGCGAGCGCTCGACGTGGACCGCATCGATCTGTACCAGTTTCACGCGCCGGATCCGCACGTCCCGTTTGCCGACAGCGTCGACGCCATCGGCCGGCTTCAGGAGGAGGGAAAGGTGCGCTGGGTCGGTCTCTCGAACGTGTCGGTCGAGCAGATTCAGCAGGCTCGACGCCGGGTCGAGGTGGTCACAGTTCAAAATCGTCTCAACCCGTTCTTTCGCGAGGCGCTTGAGACCGGAGTGGTTAAGTACTGTGCCGACAATGGGATAGGCTTCTTGGCCTATAGTCCCGTCGGCGGCGGACGGCTCAACCGGAAGCTGCCCGATCACCCCGTCGTGGCCCCGATCGCCCGACGCCACGGCGCCTCGGCCCACGCTGTGGTGCTTTCCTGGGTTCTTTCCCGCTCGGCCAACGTCATCGTCATCCCGGGTGCCCGGACGGTAGAACACGCACGGGACTCCGCCGGCGCCGCCGAGCTGGTGCTGGACGACGAGGAGCTGCAAGCGATCGACCAGGCGAAGTTCTCGACGGCCTGAGGTGTGAGGCGGCCGAATGCCCGGCGCCGCGACAGCGCTCGAAGACGAAGCGGTCGCGCTCGGCGAGATCCTCGGTCGTGAGTGCGAGCTTGCGCTAGCGGACTCTCTCGAAGGGATCGGCGCCAGCCATAGATGGCCAGGTCGGGGCGGGCATCGCCCAGCGACCGTTCCAGCCCCTTGCCTCAGCGCATCCAGATATGCCGCCCCTCACGTGCCGTTGGCAATCCGATGTCCAGGTCGCTCTTGCCTTTGCGCAAGGGAAAGCGGTGTCCCGGGGGTAAAGGCAGGACGAGATGGTCGCAGTGGAAGTTCTTCAACCGGGGCCAGGCTCTTTTCCATTGAGCGGCGGCGAAAAGCCGGCGATACGCGGACAGTGATAGAAGGGGCCGTACTAGGGGGTAAGGGCGGCAGCTTCGACCCCAGGAAACCGCGGCGCAGCCCGCTTCGTACGGGAGAACGGAGATGACTGATCCGTTCGCCGACTACGAGGCGCTGCTCGCCCGAATCGAAGGCACGGCAGCTGCGCCCCCAGAGGGCGATGCCGCGGCTCGGTCCGTCGTTACGCGGCGGGCGCTAGCACGCTGGGCGACCCGAGCCACGCTGATCATCGCCGCTCTCGCGCTGCCGTTCTACCTGCTCGTCGGCGCCGCCGTACTCCTCTACCGTCACTCAGGTTTTTCCACCTGGCCAGCGCTGCTGAGCGGAGTCGTGTTAACTGCGCTCGTCCTGACGCTCTACGCCTCTCGCTTGGCTCGGCGTGTCGTGGGGCGGCGGCGCCTGGCGCGCCCCGTGGCGAAGATCTCCCTTGCCGTAGTCGGCGCCTACTGCCTGTACGGGCTGGTCTATCTGTCCAGCATGAACGTCAAGGAGGAAGGGCTAAGGGATCACTACCGCTCGCTCCACCCTTTGATGCGGATAGCGACCAGCACGTTCATCCTGCTCGACCGTGATCTCGTGATCACCGACCTGCAGAGGCGGCCGGAAGACTATGGGCGGATGGGCCTGCCGGTCTATGAAAACTCGCTGCATTTCATCCAGGCCGATGGATACGCGCACGCGGTCGACCTGAGAACCCTGGGTCACAGCCGGTGGCGCAACCTGGCGATGAAAGGGTATTTCCGGTTGATGGGTTTTCGGGTTTTGCGGCATGTGGGCACCGCGGATCATCTTCATGTATCTTTGCCGGTGCCGTAGCCCCTGAACAGGTGCGCTTATTCTCCGGAAAGAAGACGGAAATGGAACATCTGATTCGTAGCTGGGACGGTGAGTACGTCGTGGTCCGGTACGATCGCGAGGCCGAGGCCTGGATGTTCATCGCCATCCACTCGACAGTTCTGGGCAACGCATCGGGCGGCTCTCGCATGCAAGTTTACGATTCCCCGACCGACGGGCTGCGGGACGCACAGCGGCTGGCTGCGGGGATGACGTACAAGTGGGCCGGTGTCGATTTCCCCCAGGGTGGCGGAAAAGGGGTGATCGCCCTCTCGCGAGCGATTGACGAGAAAGAGCGGGACCGTCTGCTCGAGCGCTATGGCCAGCTGGTCGAGTCGCTGCGTGGCTCGTTCTCGACCGGTGCGGATCTGGGCGTGGGACCCGAACTGGTGAAGGTCATCGGTCGGGAGACGACGCACGTTTTCGGCCTACGGGGCGCGGGTGATCCGGGCCCCTACACGGCGCTCGGCGTGTTCACGGGGATGGAGGCCGTTGCCGCGGAACTATTCGGAACCTCGGATCTCGGGGATCGCACCGTGCTCGTTCAGGGCATTGGCAACGTGGGTGTGCCCCTGTGCAAGAAGCTGGCGGAGGCCGGCGTGCGTCTGAAGATTGCGGATATCGACGCCGATCGCGCCAAAGGCGTCGCTGCCGAGCTGGGTGCCGAAGCCGTTGAGGCCGAGGCGGTGTATGCCGAGCCCTGCGACATCTTTGCCCCCTGCGCCGTCGGCGGAATCCTCAACGCCTATACGATCCCGCAGCTGCGCTGTCGCGCCATCGTCGGCTCGGCCAACAACCAGCTGGGCGAGCCCGAGGACGCCGCGCGTCTCCACCAGCGCGGGATCCTGTATACGCCGGACTTCATCATCAACTCGGGCGGCGCCATCGCCCTCTGCGGGATGGAGGCGTTGGGGATGTCGGATGACTACGTGGTACGCAAGATCCTGTCGATCCGCGATACGCTGAATTCGATTTTCGAGGAAGCGAAGCAAAACGGCGAGTCGCCGCTGGCCGCCGCCGAGCGCCGGGCCCGGCGCGTGCTCGAGCGGGGGCCGGCCTAGCTTTCGTCGCCCGCAAGCCGCCCTCCTAACCCGCGACCGCTCTGATCGGGATACTCACCCGCGTCCGCTCCCATTCGAGCAGAACCGTTGCGCCGCCGCCCTCCGTCGGTAGGGCGCGAATCGTAAAGGTCTCCACCGGCTCGTCCATGCTTTCCGACTTGACTTTCGCCCGTCCCACCTCCTGCGCGCGCACCTCGTCCGAGTAGCGGCCTTCGTGGCCCCACTGGCTGATGGAGCGGTTGACGATGAGCTCCCACTCCGACTCTCCGGGGACCGTGTAGAGTGAATAGGTGCCGGGCTCGACGCGGAGGCCGGCGATGTCGAGGGCCGCGGCCGTGTGGATCATCGTCGGCTCGTTGGCCCCGGTCCGCCAGAGTTCGCCGTAGGGCAGAAGCCCGCCCATGATCTTGCGGCCACGGGCCGACGGGCGGCCGTAGCAGATCTTGACCGGCGCGCCGGCAACCTCGAAGCGCACCGAGTCCAGGGGGCTGGTGCGGGTGGCCGGCGGCATACGGTCGCCGGTCATGACGATGCACTCGAGCTTCGGCTCCTGATCGACCGTCAGCGGGCGGCTCTCACCGCTCGAGCTGGCGGGAGCGATCGCGACGATGGCCAGGAGGGACAGGGTGACGTTGGCGAGGAATCGCATGGGCTTGTCTCCGCGTCTTTGGGCTTACCCGTCGTGAAGTTGCCAAGTGGGATGGTTCAACGAAGCGCCAAAGATACACGGTGGCGGCCCGGGACGCGACACTTGCCAATCCACCAGACTGGCGCGATGCTACCGAACGATTAACCGAACGCGGTTTCTTAGCGGCACCTTCAGCCATCCACGAGGGAAGGCCATGTCGAACGCTTTGTTCAGAGCACCGATTCCAGTCAATGAACCCGTACGCTCCTACGCGCCCGGCACGCCCGAGCGGGAGAGCCTCAAGAAGAAGCTCGACGAGCTGGCCAATCAGCAGATCGAGATTCCTCTAATCATCGACGGCAAGGAAGTGCAAACGGCCGAGAAGGTCGATTACGTGATGCCGCACGACCACGGGCACATGCTGGCCCGCTGGAACAAGGGTGGCGCCAAAGAGATCGAGGCGGCGATCGCGTCTTCGCAGCACGCCTGGAAGGAGTGGTCGCATCTGCGTTGGGAAGAGCGGGCCGCCGTGTTCCTCAGGGCGGCGGACCTGCTGGCGGGCCCGTGGCGCGACACCGTCAACGCCGCCACCATGCTGGGCCAGAGCAAGACGGCCCACCA
>CAYGCC010000012.1:0-8606 GCA_964348165.1 uncultured Gemmatimonadota bacterium
CGATCACGTTCTCGATCCCGGCGGCGACCAGCGCCGCGTAGTCCATGTAGCCTTCCACCACCAGAAACACTTCCTGGCGCCGGATGGCGTGCCGGCTCCAGTTGAGCCCGTAGACGATCTTTCCCTTGTGAAAGATCGGCGAGTCGGAGGAGTTGATGTACTTGGGCGCGTCCGCGTCCTCGGCGAGCAGACGGCCGCCGAAACCGATCACCCGCCCGCGCAGGTCGTAGATCGGGATCATCAAACGGCCGCGGAACAGGTCGTACGGCTCCTTCGCCCGCTCGCTTCGCTTGATCAGGCCGACTTTGAGCAGCACCTCGTCGCCGATCTCGTGCACCGCCGCCGCCTCACGCAGACCACGCCACCCTTCCGGCGCGTAGCCGAAGCCGAAACGACGAACCGCCTCCTCCGAGAAGCCGCGCCGCTCGAGCAGGTAGCGCCGCACCGTCTCACCGTGCGGCTCATCCCACAGCTGGCGCTGGTACCAGTCGGCGGCGAAGGCCACCGCCTCGCGCAGGTCGCGATACGGATCTTCCTCGGCGCGCCGGGTATCGGTCTCGGGCACGATGATGCCGCAGCGCTCGGCGACGAACTTGACCGCCTCGATGAACTCGAGACCCAGCAACTTCATGGGAAAGGCGAAGACGTCGCCGCCCTCGCCGCAGACGAAGCACTTGTAGATGCCGCGCGCCGGGTCGACCGAGAAGTTCGGCCCCTCGCCCTTGTGCAACGGGCACGGTCCTCTATACGTACGCCCGCTGCGACGCAGCTGCACGTACTCGCCGACGATCGCCACGATGTCGGCCTGGGCCCGAATCTCCTCGATCAGCTCGTCGGAAACCACCGTTACTCCAGCTCGAGCACCGTCACGCCGCTGCCGCCCTCGTAGGCGGCGGCGAGGTGAAACGATTTGACGCGTCGATCGGCGCGGGCGTACTCGGCCACCGTCTCGCGCAGCACGCCGGTCCCTTTCCCGTGGATCACCCGCAGCTCGGCCAGACCGGCCAGCACCGCCGCGTCCAGGGCGCGGATCAGCTCCATCCGCGCCTCCTCGGAGACCATGCCTCGCAGGTCGATCTCGGACCTGGCCTCGATCTCCGGCGCGGTGTGCAAGGCCACCCGCTCGGCCGGCGCCGCGCCGCCCCGCTTGCGGGTCAGCGCCGCGGCCGGCAGCTGTAGCTTGACCCCGCTCGTCTCGACGACCACCTCTCGGCCGCGCCGCTCCACCACCCGCGCCTCGCGCTCCAGCGTCGTGATCCACACCTCGTCGCCGGGCTCATAGGGAGCGCTGGCCGGCGCCGCGACGCTCTCCGCGTTGTCGCGCAACGCTTCCGAATGAGCCCTGAGGCTGGCCTCTAGCGCGCCGCGCGCTTCCCGCGCCGCTTTGCGGTCCGCCTTCAGCGCCTCGTCCAGCTGCCGCCGCGCCTTCAGCAGGAACTCGCGGGCGCGCTCATGCGCCTCTCGCTCCCGTTCGCGAGTCCGCTCGGTCAGATCGGCGGCCTCGCGCTCCTGTGCAGCCCAACGCTCTTCCAGCTCGGCCTCGCGTCGCGACAGCTCGGCCAGCCGCGTCTCGAGTTCGGCCTCTTTGCCCTCCAGCTCCGCCAGCAATCGTGCCGCGTCCAGCTCGTCGGGGCTGAGGGCGGCCCGCGCCCGCTCCAGCACCCTTCCGGGAAAGCCGACGCGCTGCGCCATGGCCAGGGCGTAGCTGCGGCCGGGACGTCCCTTCACCAGGCGATACAGCGGCTCCATGCGCTCGGGGTCGAAGGAGAGGCCGGCGCTGACGATGCCCGGCTGTTCGCCGGGCAAGCTGTTGAGCGCCCCCAGATGGCTGGTCGCCAGCGTCATGCAGCGCCGCTCGGACAGCTCGAGCAGCACGCCACGCGCCAGGGCGGTGCCTTCCGCCGGGTCGGTGGCGCCGCCGATCTCATCGATCAAGCACAGCGACTCCTGGCCGGCGCCCTCGAGGATCTCGGTGAGATTGCGCAGGTGCGCGGTGAAGGTCGAGAGCGACGCATCGATCGACTGCTCATCACCGATGTCGGCGAAGATCTCGCCGAAGACGGGGATCTCCGAACCGGGGCCCACCGGTGGCAGGATGCCCGCCTGGGCCATCGCCGAGATCAGCCCGACGGCCTTGATCAGCACCGTCTTACCACCGGCGTTGGGCCCGGTGATCAGCAAGGTGTACTCCCCGGGGTTGAGCAAAAGGTCGAAGGGTACCAAAGGTTCGGGCGCTTCCAGCAACAGTGGGTGTTGCCCGTGGACGACGCGGTAACCCTCCCGCTCCCAGCGGGTCAGCTTGGGGCGAGTACAGCCGCGCGCCAGCGCGTAGCGACCCCGGGCGAAGAGCGTGTCGAGGTCGATCAGTCTCAGGAAGGTCTCCTCCAGCTCCGCCGACCGCGCCCGCAGCGCATCGGTCAGCTCGCGCAGAATCCGCTCCACCTCGCGGGCCTCGGAGACGTGCAGCTCACGCAGCCGGTTCATCGGCTCGATCGCCGAGGGCGGCTCGACGAACAGCGTGGCGCGGCTGGCCGACTCGTCGTGTACGATCCCGCCCACCTCGGAGCGCCCTTCGCGACGTATCGGGATGCAGTAGCGCTCGGCGCGGATCGTCACCGAGGCGTTGGGTACCGCGATGCGCTCGGGCAGGCCGGCGATGACCGCCTCGAGCTGACGCACCAGTTCGGCGCGGGCCGAGCGGATCGCGCCTCGCAGCCGCTTCAGCTCGGCCGACGCCCCGTCGTTCAGGCTCTCGCCCTCCTCATCGAGCGCCGCCTGCAAGCGTTTCTGCAGCGCCTCGTCCGTCAGCAGACCCGCCGCCAGCTTCGCCAACCGCGGAAAGCGATCCGACTGGGGCAGGATGGCGCGGGCGACGGCTCGCGCCCCGCCGAGCAGCTGCAAGCCGCCGATCAGCTCGCCCACCGACCAGATGCTGCCCGCCACCGCCAACCGGTTCAACGGCCGCCGTAGGTCGGGGATGAGGGGCGGCGCCCAGTTCTCGTCCTGGATCAGCCAGCTGACCATCTCGTCCACGCGATCGAGGGCCGCCGCCACCGCGTCCGAGTCTGGCGTGGGTCGAAGCGCGAGCACCGCATCCGCCCCTGGCTCGCTGGTCGCGTGGCCGGCGACGATCTGCAGGACGCGATCGAACTCCAGCGCCTCCAGCGCGTGGCGATTCATCGCTCAAAAGCAGCGGGGGGCGCTGACGTTCGCCCGCCAGCACCCCCCGGGATTCGCACGCTTTGTCGGCGCCACATGCGCACAAGCATACTCAAGTCTCCGACCGCCGCACCTCGAGCTCTTCGCGCACGATGCGGTTGACCTCGCGGCCCTCGGCGCGCCCCTTCAGCTCGGGCATCACCCGGCCCATGATCGACCCGATATCCGCGGCGCCCGCCTCGATCGCCTGAATGACCAGCTCGCGAATCTCCTCAGCGCCCAGCTGTCGCGGCATATACTCGCGCAGTATCTCGACCTCGCCCCGCTCCTTCGCCGCCAACTCGGGCCGCGACGCCATCTGCTCCGCCGCCTCGTTTCGCAGCTTGACGGCACGGGCCAGAACCTCGATCACCTCCGGGTCGTCCAGCTCGTGGCCGACTTCGATCTCGCGATTGCGGATGTCCGCCAGCAGGGTGGAGAGCAAACGCGCGCGGTCCTTGTCCTGGCTGCGCCGCGCGTCGTTCATGTCGTCCCGAACTCTCGACTTCAGCTTGCGATCAGCCATCTATTCCTGGCTCGATTCCTCTGGCTCAGCCGTACCCCTTTCCGAGCCACCCAACCGACCGAAACCCGATTCACTCTGCTCCATCTGATACTACACGCCGCCCAAGAGCAGCGTCAACGCTACCCGGGTGGCCATCCCATCGCCCGGCCGCCCAGCAGGTGAACGTGAACGTGAAAGACCGATTGGCCGGCGCCGGGGTTGCAATTCAACACGGTTCGATACCCGTCCTCGGCGATCCCCTCCTCGACGGCGAGCTCGCTGGCCGCCAGCAGCAACCGCCCGAGCAACGTCGCCCCGTCCCCGCTCACATCGTTCAGGGTCGGGATGTGCTGGCGCGGGATTATCAGGATGTGGGTCGGCGCCTGCGGGCTGATGTCGCGGAACGCCACCCAGTCGTCGCCCTGCTTGACGATCTCGGAGGGAATTTCGCCCGCGGCGATCTTGCAAAACAGACAATCGGTTGCCATTCGGTCACCCCGTCGCTTCCTAGTCACTCGCCGCTTCGACGGACCGATCGCCGGCTAGTCGAAGAACGCCTCTTTGACCTTCTGCCAGAACCCCACGCCATCTTCGCTGGCGCTGGCCGGCTGCTCGATCTTGGCCAGCTCCTCGAACAGCTTGCGCTGCTCGGCGCTGAGACTTTGCGGTGTGACGACCACCACCCGCACGTAGAGATCGCCGCTGCCACCTCGACGCAGATGGGGGAGGCCTTTCCCGCGGAGCTGAATGACGTGCCCGGTCTGCACCCCGGCCGGCACCTTCACTTTCACCGACTTCGTCACCGTCGGCACGTCCACGGTCGCGCCCATCGCCGCCTGGCTGAAGGTGAGCGGCAGGTCGTAGACCAGGTCCGGTCCGCGCCGGGTGAAACGGGGGTCGGGCTCGACCTCGATCACCGCCAGCAGGTCGCCGTGCGGGCCGCCGCGCGGTCCCACGTTGCCCTGCCCGCGCACTGTCAAGTAGTCATCGCTCGCCACGCCCGGCGGGATCTCGATCTCCAGCGATTTCTCCAGCCGCTGCCGGCCTTCGCTCGAGCAGGCGGGACACGGATCGGTGATCACCCGACCGTTTCCGCCACAGGCGGCGCAGGGCCCGACCCGGACGAACTGGCCGAACAGCGAGCGCTGCACCTGCTGAAGCTCGCCGGTTCCACCGCAGTGCGGACAGGTGGACGGCGTGGCGCCGCCTCGCGCCCCGCTGCCTCCGCATTCGCGACAGCTGTCGAGCACCGGCACGCGGATCGTTTTCTTCACGCCCCGCATGACGTCCTCGAGCGTCAGCTTGAGACGTACCTTGAGGTCGGCGCCCCGCGTCCGCGTGCCACGCCGCCGCGCGCCGCCCCCGAAAAACTCGTCGAACCCGAAGCCCCCGAACTCCCTCATGAAGATGGAAAGAGCCTCGTCGAAGGTTCGGAAGCCTCCGAACCCGGCGCCGCCGCCACCCACACCGGCCTTCAAGCCTTCGTGTCCGTAGCGGTCGTAGAGGGCGCGCAACTCGGGCTCACGGAGAACCTCGTAGGCCTCCGTCGCCTCCTTGAACCTCTCCTCGGCGTTTGGGTCTTCGGGATTGCGGTCGGGGTGGTACTTGAGCGCCAGCTGTCGGTACGCCTTCTTGATGCTCGTCCCGTCGGCGTCCCGCGATACGCCTAGTATGTCGTAATAGTCCCGCTTCATATAATAACCGCTAATAACCGCGCTTGCGCTACGATTCCCGGCTCCGCCGACGGCAGACGGCCGAATGCGACGACGCCCGCGAGGGCCGGGTATCGCTGCAAAACTTCGCAGAACTGAGGCTCTTGGCAATCCCGCTTCACGGAAAGACTACGCGGGCTGTCCGGGAACGGTTCCGAACCGCCCCGTCCTGCGGGCTGCGGCGGCTCGGGCGTGCCTATGTGGGCTCGAGCGTGCTCATCTGGGCTCGGGGGGCGGCCCGCACGTAGCGTGGCCCCGGCAGCTTGCAGATCAGGCCGGCCAGCTCCAGCTCGAGCAGGGCGGCGGCGAACGGCGCCGGGTCCGCGCCGACGCGGGCGCCGAGCTCCTCGAGGTCGCAAGCTCCGTCTTCCAGCACCGACCAGAGCCGCCGGGCCAGCGCCGAGGCGCCGGGCTCGGGCTCGGCGTGCAGCCGCTCGTCCAGCAGATCCCGGTCCAGGCCGGCCCGTAGAGGCTCGGGGAGCGGCTCTCCGGTCCGCGATTCCAGGACGTGAAGAATATCGGCCACCGAGGTCACCAGCGCGGCCCCGTCCTGGATCAAGCGATTAGTGCCCACGCTGGTGGGGTTGTGGATCGGTCCGGGGACCGCGAACACCTCCTTGCCTTCATCCAGTGCGTACTCCGCCGTGATCATGGCGCCGCTCTTCTCCGGCGCCTCGACCACCAGCACGCCTCGGGCCAGCCCGGCGATGATGCGGTTGCGCTGGGGGAAATGGTACTTGAGCGGCGGTGTGCCGGGGGGAAACTCTGTGACCAGGCAGCCACGCTCCACGATGGCCCGGAAAAGATCCTCGTGCTCCGGAGGATACGGCACGTCCAGTCCGGTGCCGAGCACCGCCACCGTGTCGCCACCCGCCTCCAGCGCCGTGCGATGCGCGATGCTGTCGATGCCGCGGGCCAGTCCGCTGATGATGGTGTAGCCCGCCCGGACGAGGCCAACGACGAACGATGCGGTGGCGTCCCGGCCGTAGACGGAGTGCTGGCGGGTGCCGACCACGGCGATGCCGGGCCGCTCCAGAAGCTCCACTCGTCCCTGCACGTACAGCCTGGGCGGCGGCTGCGAGAGGTTACGAAGCACCGCCGGGAATTCACGGTCCGCGAGCTCAAGGGTGCGCGGCTCGCTCATGGCTGCAACTTGGGCGACGTCTATCAACACAACGTCACCAGCTCAAGCCGGGAAGCGCTCGCGTGTTTCGAACAGAGTGCGACGGAGGCTACATCGGCGGCCGAGGAGATCTTGGCCAGCAGCGGACGGGCGAGCGGCTGTCGTCTCTCAGACTTCTCAGGACGCAGCACGAACACCTGCCGTCTTTGCGCTGAATGCGGACCGAGCCCGCACGCCGGGCTTCCGTAAGCGTCGTACGCATAGATCTTGAGCTTTTCCGCCAGCTCGGAGGCGTCGAGCAGTTCCATGTCGAAAAAGCGTATCGGTATCTCAGCGTACGCCTCCAAAGCCTTTCGTACCTGAGTGACGCGGTCAGCAACCGACGGTCGCGGAACTCTGCCCGTCCTCCTCGAAGCCGTCCGCCGACTCTTCCTCGGCGATGGCGCGCCGGACGGCGTCCCACAAGCCCTCGCTCAGCTCTTGCAGACCCGTGCGGGCGACACCCGAGACCCGGTAGGTCGCAAACGCCTCGGACGCCTCCAGCTGGGGCGCGTCGTCGCCGGCGGCCAGCAGGTCGGCCTTCGACAGCACGATGCAGTGGGGCTTGCCGGCCAGCTCGCGGCTGTACTCCGCCAGCTCGCGACGCAACAGGTCGTACTCGCCCTGCGGGTCCTCTCCCGTGACCGGGATTAGGTAGGCCAACGTTCGCGTCCGCTCGATGTGCCGCAGGAAGCGCAGACCCAGACCCTTCCCCTGGTGCGCCCCCTCGATGATCCCTGGGATGTCGGCCATGACGAGGGTGCGCCCGCTCGATAGCTGCAGCACACCCAGGTGCGGCTCGAGCGTCGTGAACGGGTAGTCGGCGATCTTCGGCCGGGCGGCGGAGAGTGCGGCCAGCAGCGTGCTCTTCCCAGCGTTGGGCTGCCCCACCAACCCCACGTCGGCGATCAGCTTCAGCTCCAACTCGATGCGCCGCGACTCGCCTGGACTTCCCAGCTCATGCTCGCGCGGGCTCTGGTGCGTCGGCGTCGCGAACGCCGCGTTGCCGCGACCGCCGCGCCCACCCCGGGCCACGACGCAGCGATCACCCGGGCGCAGCAGCTCGCCCAACACCGCGCCGCCGTCGGCGTCCTTCACCACCGTGCCCGGCGGCACATGCAGGGTCAGCTCCGACCCCGAGGCGCCCGTCCGGTTCTTCCCCTGCCCATGCTGGCCTCGCTCCGCCCGGTAACCCTGCTTGTAGTGGTAGTCCAGCAGGGTGGAAAGTTGGGCGTCCGCTATCAACACAACGTCACCGCCCCGGCCACCGTCACCGCCGTCCGGACCGCCGCGAGGCACGAACTTCTCGCGCCGGAACGAGAGACAGCCCGATCCGCCGTCGCCACCTTTGACATGGATGATCGCCTGATCGATGAGCATCGGCTCAGCCGCTCCCCGCGCTACCCCCGCTCCCACCGCTCCGGGTGCTCCGCCCGCCCCGCGCGCTCGCACCCACCGCCGACCAGAGCTTGCGCGCCAGGTCGAGCGCGCCCGGGCCGGCGAACGCCGCCGCCCGCTCGATCGTCCGCTCGACATCCTGCGGATCGACGCCCGCGTTCAGCGCCCCCCGCAGGTGAGAGCGCAGCTGCCGCCTACCGCTCTCCCCTTGCACGACCAGCATGGCGACGATGCACATCTCGCGCACGGCCAGGTCGAGACCGGGGCGGCCCAGCACCTTTCCGTACCCCTCCTCCACCATCCAACGATCGAGCTCGGGGTGAAAGCGAGCGATGTTGCGGCGCAGCTGCTCGTAGCTTCCGCCGTAGACCCTGGCACACATCGCCTCACCGCGGGCCCACCAGCCCTCGCTGTCAGCATCGTTGGCGGCCGGCGCCTCGACGCCGTGGGAGCGCCAGCGACGAAACGCTTCGATCGCCGCAGGAAAACCGAGAAACAGGTAAGACTGCAGCAGCGCTTCCTCGACCTCCGACTGGCGGCCGGCATCGTTCAGGCGGCGGAAGGCGTTGTCCATGCCGCGCGCATCCCGCGCCGACAGCGCGGCGGACAGATCGACGAGATCCCAAACGTG
>CAYGCC010000013.1:0-7071 GCA_964348165.1 uncultured Gemmatimonadota bacterium
AGACCGAACAGCGCCCGCGCCAGCCAATCACCGGCCGGATCTCCCCGTTCCTCCCCCTCGCCCCGGTCGTCGGTGGGCGCCTCCGGTTCGAGCGACCAGGCGCTTCCGCGGGCCCGATCGATCAGCAGAGGGTCGAGGCCCGCTCCACCCAGCAACAGCCGACCCCCCGGCACCGCTTGCACCTGATAGTAGAGGCCGCGGAGCGAGCCGAGCGGTCTGATACCGCCGCTCTCGGCGTCCAACGACCAGAGCGCCGTGCCTGAGGCCAGGTCGTGGGCCGCGCAGACGAACTCGCTGTCGCCCGCCGCCGGCTCCGCGCAATAGGGAAAGAGCGCCGTGACGTGCTCGTGGCGCCTGGTTTTCCCGACGAGCTCCAGCCGGTAGGTGGCGGCGTAGCCCGCGAGCGGGGCCAGGATCGTCATCAGCTCGGCCAGCGGTTGGTCCGCGTAGTGGGTGCGTACGGCCAGCGCGCCGCCCGCTGCGCTAAGCTGCACGTCGCTCAGATAGGAACTTTCCGCCTCGGCAAAGCTCCAGCGTGACTCCGCGACATCGCTGGAGTTGAAATCACCGGACAGCAACAGGGCGCGGCCATCCAGAAAGTCGGAATCGATCACCTCCCAGCGATCGCTCGCCGGGTCCACCCGCAACGTCGGCTCGCTGACTTCCGGCAAGGCGAGGTCGAGGGTCGGTCGTGTCAGATCATCCGCGGTCATCACCTGGAGATGTATCGTGCCCGTCGGCCCCCTTCGCAGGCCGGCGATGCGGCCGTCGCTCAGGAACGCCAGGTCGAGCAGCTCCAGCTCGTCGTAGCGGTCACGACCCGTGTCCACCAGGAAGCTCCTGGCCTGCTGTCGGTATTCGTCCTCGTCCCAGTATCCGACCTGAACGGCGTGGCCGCGCCCCGACGGCGCGAGCCTCAGCGCCATCGCCTGACCGTCGACCGCGCGCTCCAACAGCTTGTCCGCCGTTAAGGACTTCGCGACCAGCTCCGCCTGCCGCATCGCCAGCGCGTCGTCGCCGAACGCGCCGCGAAAGACCAGCGAACCCGCGAACACGACCGCCGCCGCCAGCCCCAGCAAGGCCAGCGCCGGCACCCGGGCCCGGCGACCGCCGGCGCTCCAGAGCGCCGCCGTCAGCCCCAGCAGCGTCAGGGCCAGCCCCGGCTGTTGTCGGACCCAGAGGTGAAGCTGCATCAGCGGCGGGGCCGCGCCGAATCGCACGAGCCCGGTGATCAGGTAAACGAGGCCCAGCGCCGCCAGCGCCACCAGCGTCACCCGCATCGCCGACGGATCATCCTTCCTTGCGAGCCGCACGGCCAGCGACAGCAGCAGCGCCCCGGCGACCGCCCGAGCTATGGGGATGAGCACCGGGGTCGACGCCGCGAAAGCGAACCCGCTCGCCTGACTGAGCGCCAGCACACCCGCCGCCAGCCCGATCACGCCGGCCGCCGCCAGCGTGATTCGCTGCGGTCGCGCCAGCACCAGGACGCCGGTCACCATGAATGGCAGCGAGACGGGCGGGAGCACGGCGAGCAGGCAGACCAGGATGCCGAGCAGGCGTGCCGTTCGCTGGCGAGCCGATTCACGCGACTGTCGCCGCGAGGCTTCCAGCGTGGTGCCCTGCACCTGCAGGTCGAGCCGCTCCAGCGCCGCCTTGACGCGCTCGACGTCCGCTGCCGCGATCGACAGCTTCTGCGCCGTGCCGCGGGCGTCGATCACGGTCAGGTAGCGCTTCGACCCCTCGACCTCCAGCCGCAGGTCCTGAAGGTCGTGGTAATGGACGGACCGGCGGTCAGGCGCCGCGGCCAGCAGCGCCGACGCCGCCTCCGCGCCGGCCGGATCGACGCCGCGCAGCCAGTGTAGCCGCTCGGCGTCGAGGACCACGGCCTCGCTCGCGTCGTCGACCGACCAGACGACCAGCTCGGTCATCGGCACGCCGACGTCGGCCGCCAGCCCCTGGGCGACGGCGGCATCGCGGATCGCGCGCAGCCGCCGGGCCAGGCTCGGGTGCGACATCCGCCCCTCGCTCCGCGCTCGCCAGCGGCGCGGCATCTTCAGCAGCGTGTGCACCTTGGTGAGCCCGGAGATGAGCGGTTCCGGGTCGCCCACCAGCTCCAGGGCCCGCAGGTCGCTCTCGTGTTCCAGCGCCTGGTTGCGCGCCGCTAACGCCACCAGGGTGATCAGCACCACCAGTGGCCAGACCCAGGCCATCACACCCACCACACCCGATTCGCCTCCGAATGTGATCACCGCCACCAGCGGCACCGCGGCCAGGACAGCGACGATCAGCGCTCGGATGAGCATCCGTCGCCGATTGAAGTACTCCAGGTGAGCCACCTCATGGGCGAGGATCGCCCGGGTCTCGGCGGGTGTCAGCGCTTCGATCAGGCCGCCGGTAAACAAGACGGCGGGCCGCTGGAGCGACGGCAGCGCGAAGGCGTTCACCCAGTGTCCGTCACGGGCGTCGGCTCTGAACAAGCGCGGCGTCGGGCAACGCGCTTGCCGCAACACCATCTCTAGCTCGGCTCCGGGCCCCGGTACGTGAAGGGGTGCGGCGCGCACGATGCGGGGAAGGATCAGGGCGTTGAGGTGGTGCCAGACGAGCGTGAGCGCCACGAGGCCCACCGCCGCGGGAAGCGCCGCAGCACCCGAAGCCATGATGAGTGCCGGCAGCAGCGCCAGCAGCAGCCAGGGGCCGAGAAAGCCGAACCAGACCCGCGTCGTGTGCGAGAGGTATCCGAACAGCCCCCACCCCTCGGCGAAGATACGGCGGCGCGCCGGGAAGTCGGCGATCAGCACCCCCAGCGCCAGCAGCAGAAGCTTCAACGCCAGGTAGCGCGTGCTGACCGTCAGGCTGGCCACCGCGCAGACCGCCGCGGCCAGCATGATCCGCTGGCCCCGGGCGAAGCGCAGCTCGGGGAAGGCGGGGTCGTCGGCGCGGCGGGCCAGCGCCCGCCCCAGCCACCAGACGACGGCCGCAGGAACGAGGATGAGGGTGAAAGACGCGAGCTCTCTCAACTGCGACCGGTGTTGGATGCAGGCAGGGGAACGGGCCGATCGCCTCTAGACTACCCGGGCCCGGAGTGGGGGGTTCCGGCAGTAGCTGAAGCCAACTCACGATCCGGCCGGCGGAATCGAGCCGCGCAGCTTGGTGCGATGAATGGAGAGCTGATTGAAAAGGCCGAGAGGTCAGTCTCGGCCCAAGAGCAGGGGTGCGGTCTCTGGTAGGGGGTAGGCGCTGCCGCGGAGCTCAGCCGGCCCGCCGCAGCGGACGCGCGGCGCGTCGCGGCTGGACCGTCTTGCGGCGCGACCCGCCGTTTTGGGCCTCTTCAAGCCGCGACCAGTAAGCCTTGCAGTAGTCACAAAAGCACTCGAGGCCGCCGGCGCCCAGCTCTGCGCAGCGGTCCAGCCCGAGTTCGAGGGTGATGGCCGTGGCCACCATCTCGTTCAGGCGCTGAAAGGTCCCGCCGGCCATCTCACCCAGCAGCCGCGACCGGCGCTCACGTTCGGCCTGGATCTCGTCCAGCAGGCTGGCCTGCTTCTGCTCGCGGAGGCAGTCGGGACACAGATCGCGATCGGGAAGGGCAAACTCCTCATCGCAACTGGAGCATAGCGCTGAAGGGTGCATCGCTGGCCTGCCGTAGTCCGCTCGGGCCGCCTTCCCGAGCCTTTCTTTGTCCTGCGGAGCGAAGACGTCGTCGCGTCCGCTTGAGCCCCAGTGTGCCGTAGGGCAAACTACATGCCAGCGGAATCATCTGTTCTTGCCGATTGGGTCGCCGGGGTTCGACCGTTTGGCACGCTGTGGTGCCGCCACCACGCGGGCATGGGGCTGCTGCGGGAAGGGCGCCGCGATCGGCGCTTGCAGCCTGCAAGAGATCTGGCACCGCGCCCGCCCGGGCCGTAGCCGGCCGCCCTGGCCCAGCCGGCCGGACTTGAGTCCCGCTTGACTCCGCCATGGCAAGCTACGTCAGCCTGTCAGGCTCCAAACCGGAGGTAGGAGGGCGATGTCCAAGCTGCAGTCCATACGCGAGACCGCTGAGCTCGTCGGCCACCTGCGCGCTATCCCAGCCGCTCTGGCAGCCTTCAGCCTGCTGTTCGCCGCGGCGCCGTTGCGTGGACAGACACAAGCCGAGCTGGAGCGCTTCTTCGAGGGGAAGATGGCCGTCGTGCGGATCGACATGCCGGCTCACAAAAACGGGGTGGATGTCCACCCCGAGCGGGCGCAGCCGATCAACTACAGCAAGTACGCAAGGCGACTCAAGGAGCACGGCACCGCGCTCAGGCCGGGCGATCGGGTCATGATCACCAAAGTGAAGCTCAAGGAGCGGCACATCGAGTTTCAGCTCGGTGGTGGCGGCTACGGCACGTTCGGGGACGAGTCGGGCTATGTCTCGCCCAACTACCAGCACCCGAGCAAGCGGGAGCGGAAGCTGGAGAAGGCGATCAAGACCGAGAAGGGTCCCGAAAAGCGGGCGGAGCTTGAGCGGGAGCGCGATGAGCTGAAGCGCGAGCGGGAGCGCGCGAACGAGCTGCAGGAGGTGGTGGCCAGTGCTGCGACCGAGCAGGCAAAGACGCGCGTGCGGACGATGGCGCTGGACGCCGGCTCGCGCTTCAACATCCGCTACGAGTCGCCGCTCACACCCGCCGTGACGACGCCTGAGTCGGTAATGGCGGCGCTGGCCGCGTACCTGGAGTTCCCGGCCGAGTCGTTCGGCGTGGCTTCCGCGTCACTTACTGCATCAGCATCGCCGGCGACCGACCCCATCCTCGAGCTGCGTAAAGGCCTCGTCTGGGACGAGGTGGTGGCCCTGTTAGGCCAGCCGACGGCGGTGTGGGAGCGGATGGAAGGGACCCTGAAGGTGTCGATCTGCTCATTCGCCGATGGTGATCGGCGCGTCGAGGCCGAGTTCGTCGAGGAGGTGTTGATCCGCTACACCGTAGCGGCGGGGTCGGACCATGAGGTGCGCGGTGGGCCGGGGTAGTTGCCCCCCGGCTCCGATAGGAGCAAACCGCTGCCGGTCAATTTCAGCGGCCTGGTTCTAGCCGTGGGCTATCTCGGTCCGGTCCGCGCCCTGGCGATGCTGTTCAAGACATGCCAGAACTCGGTGCGGGCGCTCGCCTGCGCGCTTGTCCCTTCGGCAGCTCGCCGCGTCGAGGCCGACAGCCCGATCGAGCCTACCAGCGACCCGAACACGCCGCTATCTGGCAGTGTTCTTTTACGCTTGCATCGAAAGCGATCGCCGGGGTGGCGGAATGGCAGACGCAAGGGACTTAAAACCGGTCCGCAATTCTGCCGATCTACGTCGAAAGGTCAATCTTCATGGGGGGCGTCACCGCGTCCTGCGGTGCGGCCCCCGGTCTATTTCGGCGTCTTGATGTGGCAGATCTCGCCCAAGAACTCGCCCACCTGTCGCCTAGCGAGATTCACGGCCTTATCCTTGCAGACGTAAGAGCGTTGATCGACAGGCAGTCCGAAGCGCACGGCTACAACGTGGGAGCAAACTCTGGAGCGGCCGCCGGCCAGACGATATTTCATTTCCACCTTCACGTCATCCCAAGGTACCAGGGTGATGTCAGTGACCCACGTGGAGGGGTCAGGAATCTGATTCCGGGCGCTCCCGAGCCTTACTGAGCACCCACCCCTGATTGGCACCTATCCGTCGCGTTGGGACGGCGGCGCCCCGAGCCCTAACTCCACCTCATCCTGTGACTGCCGGCGTGACAGGCTTGCCTCTGGCGTTCTTGCTCTACACACTCATGCAGAGCAGAGTTGCGGATTCGCTGTTCCTTCTTGCTGAAAGACTCTCCATTTCGCCGCCCGGGAGGTCCAAGCTGCGACACGCCAAGCTTCTACCTATCGCCCTTGTCGGCTATTCCCTCGGCTGCCCATCCCGTCATCCCCGTGGCCCGTCCGTGTATGGCGCATGACTCGAGCCTCGATCCCCCACCCAAACCCCCTCGCGCCTCTCCCTCGCGCCCTTTCCTCACCCCGTCGAACCCGGCTTGCGCACCTCCTCTCACCCACCTATCCTGCTTGAGCCGCGTGCGACAAGCCTTCTGAATTGCCTATCCGTTCGACAGTCCTGTATTTGCACATCGTTCCAACTTATGGGTGGATTATACAGGGCGAGTAATTGAGCACCTCGACAAGTTTCAAACCAACGAGGAGGAAAGCGATGAGAAAACGCGTAATTCCGTCGCTTGTAGCCGTGGGACTTGCCGTCAGCGCCTGCAGCGAGGAACCCTTGACGCCGTTGGAGGAAGGTCCTGTCGCCGTGAATTCATCGCAGGCCGCCCGCCAGACGCAGGACCTCACACCGATTGAGGAGCTCGGCAAGGAGCTCTTCTTCGACAAGATCTCGCAGCCGGCGAAGGCACAGTCCTGCGCCAGCTGCCACCTGCCGGCAGCGGGCTGGACGGGTGGCATCGCCGGCGTCAACCTCCACGGCGCGGTCTATCGTGGTGCTGCTCCGCAACGCTTCGGAAACCGGAAGCCACCCTCGAATGCCTATGTCACCTTCAGTCCGATCTTCCATTTCGACGGGACGGAGTTCGTCGGCGGCAACTTCTGGGATGGCCGCGCCACGGGTGAGGTGCTGGGTAACCCCGCAGCCGACCAGGCATTGGGGCCGTTCCTGTCTCCGGTGGAGCAGAACATGCCCAGCAAGCAGGCCGTCTGTGAGGAGGTGGAGAGCTCGAAGTACGCCGAGCTCTTCGAAGCGGTCTGGGGGCCGGGATCGCTCGACTGCAGCGCGACGGGAGTCGAGGCGATGTACGATCGGATCGGCCTGTCGATCGCCGCCTACGAAGCCTCCACCGCGGTCAGTCCGTTCAGTTCGAAGTACGACGTGTACTGGACCCGTTGCCTTGATGCCGGCAACACCCCCGAGGAATGTGGTCTGGCGGAGGGCGAAAAGGCAGTGCTCGACCCCGAGGGCGTGCTGTCCGAGCAGGAGTTCGACGGCCTCATCGAGTTCGGCGAGTACTGCTCACCGTGTCACGTGAGCCACGTTCCCGGGCCGGGCGGTCAGCCGCCTCTATTCACCGACTTCACGTTCGAGAACATCGGTGT
>CAYGCC010000014.1:0-5034 GCA_964348165.1 uncultured Gemmatimonadota bacterium
GCCCTCGCGGCCGCGATAGCGCCACTGAAATGCGATGAGCTGAGGCTGGTCCGGCGTTCCGGCCACCTGCAGACGCTTCTCCAGCTCGCCGGGTTCGGGGACAGGCACCGGGTCCGGCAGCCGCGGGGCGCAGGCAGCGACCGCGGCTAGAATAGCCAAAGCTCTCGTGACTCTCAAATGGTGGCGAAAATACCGGCGGCTTTCGAGGGCGTCAAGCAAACGGCGCGGTCTTGACGGCACGACGCCCATCGATATCGGGCTCGCGGCGATCGACGGTGAACCCGATGCAGCGCGGCCCTAGTAGTTGAACCCGATAAAGAAGTCGACTTCGGTCCCGTGGAAGTCCTCGATCAGCCCGCTGGGCAGGCTGCCCGTCTTGAAGCGCTTGCCGATGTCCAGCCGCAGCACGATCGGGAAGATGAGCGGCATGCGGAACCCCAACCCGTAGCTCCCCCACACACCCTGCGGCTTGCGGTCCTCCAGCCAGACCTGGCCCAGGTCGAGGAACAGGCCGCCCTGGATCCCCGGAAAGCGGATCGTGCCGAAGGGAAACGCCAGCGCGATTCCGTGCATGATCGGGAACCGCCACTCCTGGTTCACCATCCAGACCCGGCTGCCGATGAACCCGAGGAAGGGGTAGAGGCGAAGCGTGTAGGGGCCGCCCAGCGCCACCCGCCCCGGGATCGCCCCGTCGCTGTAATAGCCGAAGAGGCGGAAGGCGTAGGCACTGAGTAGCGAGGTGCGAAAGTAGCGTCGCAGGTCAAAGAAGACTTGGTAGTTCTCGACCCGGGCGTTGCTGAGGTCGGTCACCACACCACCCGTGACGTTCCAGCGCATGCCGTCGATCGGCCCGGTCTGCAACCACAGGGTGTTGTCCTTCACATACGACACGAGGTTGGTGGCGATCACGCCCTTGCGGGTAAGCGACAGCGTGTCCTGGAACAGGCTCCGGTTCGCAAAGGTGAGGAAATCATCCGTGTCCACCCGATCCGAGTATTCCAGGCTGGTCTGGACCTCCAGACGGCGGAACTTCGAGAACGGATAGCTGGCGAGGAAGAAGCCGCCATACGCCTCTTCCTGATACACGTTGTTGAACGCCTGGTCGATGAAGCGGCCGTTCCAGCGGAAGCCGCCGACCCCCCAGTTCACCCGCCGCGAGAGGTTTAGGTAGATCGCCTGTCCGGCGAACGAATCGAAGATGTCGTTTAGCCCGCCGAAGTTCTGAGCGACGATGGAGAAGAAGAGCAGGTGGTTGCCCAGCATGTCGCTGGCCAGGAACTGGGCGCCCTGCGCCGACCCGAACCCCGGCGCGTAAGCCGCCTGTCCGGCCGCGAAGTCGAGGCCGAACTTGGCCCGGTACGGCCGGCGGTTCGCCTGGCCGATCGCCGGGCGATCCAGCTCTTTCCAGGTCCAACCCTGGGCGATTGGGGCCACCGGCGGCTCGAAGCGGTCGGTCAGCTCGGCTGCGAGCTCGGACTCGCCGCCGTTCAGGTTCTTGAGGTGAAGGTTGAACGTCCCCTCTTCAAAAGCGCTGAAGACCAGACCGCGGCCGTCGGGCAACCAGTCCGGGTCGAAGACGGCTCCCGTGTAGTTGGTCAGACGGCCGCCACGACCCTCCGGGTCGACCAGATACAGGTCGAAGACACCCGTTCGGTCCGAGCTGAATACGATCCAGTGACCGTCGGGCGACCAGGCGGGATCGAGATCCTTCCAGGGGCCGTAGGTCAGGTACCGCACCTCACCCGTCTCGAGGTCGTAGAGGAACAGGTTCTCGCTCCCGTCGGCCCCCGCCACCGTACGGTCCGACGAGAAGACGACGTAGCGCCCGTCCGGTGACCAGTCCGGATCGTTTTCCAGGTAGCGGTCATCGGTGATCGGGTAATGCTCCTGTGTGTCGAAATCGAGGATATAAAGATCGGACGGACCGCTGATGCGCAGACCGGCGAAGACCACCTTGCGGCCGTCGCGGGACCAGGCCGGCGACGACAGCCCCACCAGCTCCGGGAACTGATAGCGCCCGACGATCTTACCCCGCGTCAGGTCGTAGATATGGATCGCATCTCTCTCCAGATATTTCGACACGAAGACCAGCTTGCCGCTTGGCGACACGTCAAGCGCCGAACTGAAGAAGTGCAGCGACTCGAACTCCTCGGATTTGTTACCCTGCACGACGGAGCGGACCCGGCCGTTGCCCCCGCGGATCTCGGCCCGATAGATCGACGTGTACCCGGTACGCGGCGACATGAAGAACACCTCGACGCGACCGTCCGGCGCCTGGTAGACAGCGGGCTTGAAATTGAGCGGCGCGTCCTTCAGCAGCGGCGGCGCGTCGACCGATACCGGCTGGCGGTCGGCGTAGAGCGGGAAGTAGGTGCGCTCCAGCTCGAACCGCCACTGGCGATCCAGCTCCTCCAACGAGATCCCATAGACGCCGGCGAACGCCTCCTCGAAGCTGTTATACTTCCAGATGCTCTCGTACAGATCCGCAACCCGCCCATAGCCGAAACGCTCGCCCAGGTACTTGTGGATCTGGCCGCCCAGCGGATAGGCGATGAATCCGTACATGTAGGTGAGCCGCGGCAGCGTCGGGACGTCTCCCTTCAACGCCAGATCGCGGATGAACATGTCGTCTTCGCTGTCCTGCTCCGAGCTCCAGCGCTCGGCCAACCCCTCGGTCCACCAGAGCGGGATATAAGGCGGCCGGAATCCGGGATACTGAGCGTAGGTACGGCTCAGCTTCGACAGCTGGAAGAAATGCACCAGCTCGTGCCGGATCGTGTGGCGAAAGTCCTTGTAACTGCCGTTGAATGGAAGCGCGATGCGGCGCTTGAGAAACTCGGTGAAGCCCGCGACCCCCTCGGGCAAGAACGCCGGCGTGACGTTCGTCTGCTCGAAATGCTGGTGTGACGAGTAGATGATCAGCGGCACGCGGCGGAACGGCAGGTGGCGGAACAGGGCGGAGAGCGTGTCGAAGCTCTCCTCGGCATAGCTCAGCGCCACCTTGGCCAGCAATTCCTCTTCCGGGTAGTAATAGACATCGACATGGTCGCCCGAGAGGACGTGCCACTGAAAGTCGGTGTACTGGACCTTGTTCTTCCCGAAGGGGACGTACTGAGCCGTCAGCGGATTCGCCGTCCCGAGGACGCTGATCCACGCTGCGGCGATGAGAGCGGTTCGCCAGCGGCCGCAGCCATGGCCGCCGGTCGTGATAGGAGGTGTAGACAGGCTCATGTCACACGGGGTTAGACACCAGACAGGGCGTCGATTGTTCCCTCCTCGGCGACCGTATCCAGCGCCCGCTTGAGGGTCGCCTGAACCTCGGCGGGCAGCTTGCGCGTCACCCCGGCTTCATCCAGGCAGACCAGGTCGGTCTCGGCTCGCGACAGCACCGTGTCGGTCTCGGCGTTCTCCACCGTGTAGGCGAAGGTCACCACCCGGCTACGTAAGCGCGACAGTCGCGTTCGTACTCGGATCAGGTCGTCGTAGCGCGCCGACGCACGAAAGCTGACGCGGGCCTCGGAGACGGCGAGAAAGATGCCGCGCCGCTCGAGCTCGGCGTAGCTCGTCCCCAACTTCCGCATGAGCTCCGTGCGTCCCATCTCGCACCAGATCAGGTAGTTGGTATGGTAAACGACGCCCATCTGGTCCGTCTCCGAATAGCGCACCCTGAACTCGATCTGGCTCTCCAGCACCTTCCCTCCTGTCTGGACCGGCCACAGCCCACGCGTCCAAAGTTCGGCCTCGGCTCGAACCCGATCCGCGCCGGCCGGCGGGCGGTTGGGGCCTCGACACATTACGCCGTGCCGAGGCCACGGTCAAAGCCGTAGGCGGCCCGCCGGGGCGCCGCGCTTCCGCTTGTCACGGCGACTCTGGCGTCTATGTTCCCCAACGAATGTCCAAGCCCACCGTCATCGTCTCCGACCTGCACCTCGGCGCCGTGCCCGATGCCGTGCAACACGCCTTCGTGCGCTTCACGCGGCGCTGGCACTCGGCCGCCGAGACGTTGCTGATCAACGGCGACCTGTTCGATTTCTGGTGGGAGTACCGGACCGTCATCCCCAGCCAGCACTTTCACACGCTCAGAGCCCTGGCGGAGCTCCGGGAGTCCGGCGTGCGCCTCATACTGGTGGGCGGGAACCACGACGCCTGGGGCGGCCCCTTCCTGGAACGACAGATCGGGTTCGAGCTGGCCGACGGCCCCCTGGAGATGGAGATGGCCGGGCGCCGGGCCTTCGTCGCCCACGGCGACGGTCTGGGGCCGGGCGACCTGGGCTACAAGGCTCTACGTCGGGTTCTGCGCTCCCGGCCCATGCGCCGCGCCATGCGCTGGGTCCACCCCGATTTGGCCTCGCGCGTCGCCCGTGGTGTCTCGCGTACCCGGGACCGGCAGGACCGGGGGTTTGCCAAGGCGCGCCAGCGCGCCGCCGTCCTGGAGCGTTATGCGACCGAGCTGCTGGAAGAGCGGAGCGACCTCGACCTGGTGGTCTTCGGCCACTGCCACACGCCCATCGTCAAGGCGGTGGCGCCCGCGCGCTTCTATGTGAACACGGGAGACTGGGTCACCAACCGCACGTACACCGTGGTGAGCGAACACGGCCTCGAACAGCTGGAATGGCGGGAGGCTTCAGACCTCGAAGGCGGCTGAGCGCAGCATCTCGACTCAAGGCAGGATACGCCGGCGCTGAACCGCGTCCGGTGCGCCATCAGGGCCCGACTGGGATCCTCCAGCCTATCTGCAACCCCGAGTCCTCCCACCGCATCTGGAGAGTCACCGGCTGGGGGCCCATCTCGGTGCGCTCTTCGAAGCCGAAAAGGTGCACCGATATCCACGCGTCGGCGGCGCTGAAGAACGCCCAGAAGACGGCCAGAGCGATCCAGTCCTCTCGCTGCTGCCTCCGCGACGAGACGATCCCCGATTCCTCGGGCAGCGTGCGCTCGGCGTGGGCGAGACGTCTCTGAGTCCGGGCGATCATGAAAAGGCTGAACGACTCGGCGAAAAAGTAGAAGGCGCCCCGCGCTTCGTGCCCCAGCTCC
>CAYGCC010000015.1:0-16482 GCA_964348165.1 uncultured Gemmatimonadota bacterium
CATCTGCGTTGGGAAGAGCGGGCCGCCGTGTTCCTCAGGGCGGCGGACCTGCTGGCGGGCCCGTGGCGCGACACCGTCAACGCCGCCACCATGCTGGGCCAGAGCAAGACGGCCCACCAAGCGGAGATCGACGCGGCCTGTGAGCTGATCGACTTCTGGCGCTTCAACGTCTGCTTCGCGGAGAAGATCTATCGGGAGCAGCCGATGTCATCGGCCGGGATGTGGAACCGGATGGACCACCGGCCGCTGGAGGGGTTCGTCTACGCGATCACGCCCTTCAACTTCACCTCAATCGGCGGCAACCTGCCGACCTCACCAGCGATCATGGGGTGTGTCTCGCTCTGGAAGCCGTCGCGCACCTCGATCTACAGCAACTACTTCGTGATGCGGGTGCTGCAGGAGGCGGGGCTGCCGGACGGGGTGATCAACTTCGTGATCGGCGATTCCTCGGCCCTCTCCAACGCGATTATCCCACATCGCGACTTCGCCGGCATCCACTACACCGGCTCGACCGACGTCTTTCAGATGCTCTGGCGTAAGGTCACCGAGAACCTGACCGCCTACAAGAACTATCCCCGGATCGTCGGTGAGACGGGCGGCAAGGACTTCGTGCTGGCCCACGCCAGCGCTGACGTCGAATCGCTGACCGTCGCCCTGGTGCGGGGGGCGTTCGAGTACCAGGGTCAAAAGTGCAGCGCCGTGTCGCGGGCCTACATCCCCGAATCACTCTGGCCCGAAATTGAGGCCCAGCTGGTCGAGATGGTGGCGAGCATCAAGATGGGCGACCCACGCGACTTCCGGAACTTCATGAACGCGGTGATCGACCGCAGCGCCTTCAAGAGTATCACCGAGTACATCGAGGAGGCTAAGAACAGCCCGGACCTCCGTATCCTCGCGGGTGGAGGCTACGACGACAAGAAAGGCTACTTCATCGAGCCGACGGTCGTGCTGAGCAATGACCCGCGCTCACGCCTGATGTGTGAGGAGATCTTTGGGCCGGTGCTGACGCTCCATGTTTATCCCGACCGGCGCTGGGCCGAGACGCTCGAGCTCGTCGATACGTCGTCCGACTACGCCCTGACCGGCGCGATCTTCGCCCGCGACCGCCAGGCGATCGCTGAAGCGGACCGGGCGCTCCGTTACACGGCGGGTAACTACTACATCAACGACAAGCCGACCGGAGCAGTGGTCGGACAGCAACCCTTCGGCGGTGCCCGCGCCAGCGGCACGAACGACAAGGCGGGGTCGGGACTCAACCTGGTCCGCTGGGTCTCGCCGCGCTCGATCAAGGAGAACCACACGCCGCCCACCGAATACCGCTATCCCTTCATGGAGGGGAAGTAGTGACGTCCGGGCTCGCGGCGGGCGGGCGCCGCCACCCTGTCCGCGCCGTTGGGCGGGTTTGCCCCGCTCTGTGAGGTCGACGCGTTGGGCGTGCCCGGCTCTCCCGTAGACCAGCGTCGCTACAGCGATAAAGAGCTGGCGCTGATCCTGAAGCTCGCGGTCGAGTTGGAGCGGGGCGCCGGCGGCGGGGCAGGGCACTCGCTCGCCGAGATCCAGCAGATCGCCGCCGAGGCCGGGATCGACCCCGATCTGGTGATCCAGGCGGCCGCTGCGCTGGAGGCTCAGAGGCGCCCGGGCGCATCCATCCTACTCGGCGCGCCCACGACCTTCCGTTTCCAGCGTTACGTGGACGGTGAGGTGCCCGAGAGCGAGCTGGGTGAGATCGTCCGCGCCATCCGCCGCTTCACCGGGCAAGAAGGCCAGGTCAGCCAGTTGCTCGGCTCCCTCGAGTGGCGCCAGGACAGCTTTGAAGGTGCGGCGACGCATGTGGCGATCTCTCCCAGGCGGGGACGAACGCTGATCGAGGTGACCGCTCGATACTTCAATAACGCGAGCTGGGTGTACACGGGCGCCGCGATCGCTGCCGCCGTGGGGTCGGTGGTGGCCGGAACCGAGATGCACGCCGCACTGGGCCTGGAGGTGGGCGTGATCGCCGCGGTTTGGGGGAGCGCCTATCTGGCGGCCCGCACCATCTGGCGGCGAATGGCGCGAGGCGGCGAACGGCGCACGCGGGAGCTGGCCGAAGGACTCAGCCGGCAGATCCGCGAAGCGGTGCACCAGCTCGCTAAGTCCACCCAGCTCGGTCCTCCGGATTCGCCGTCTGCAGGTTGAAACGGAGACCTGCCGCCGCGGGCCGATCGGCCCGCATCCGGGTGGCGTAGCCTGCGCGCGGCGGGCATATTGGAGACGGAACACAGAGGAGGGGCGGCGCGATGAAGTGTCCGTTGTGCGCAGAGCGAGAGGCGGCGGCGCGGTACTACCGGGTCAACACCCTCACCGAAGCTATCGAGCACCTGTGCCGGCCGTGCTGGTTGGCGGTTCGCAAAGCCCAGCGGGACGAGTGGCGTTATTTCCGCGGGGCCGCCCGCTTAGTCCTGTTGTACACCGTGTTGCCGGTGTTGGCCACGGGCCTGGTCGTCTGGCTCCTGTCGCTTTGGGTCCTATGAAAAACTGTCGCTACTGCGAGATCCTCATCCCGGATCATTCGCATCGCTGCCCGCACTGTCGCGGCGTCCACCCCCGGGGCAACTGGTTCTTCCAGGCGTTCTTGGTCGCCGTGGTCGCGGCGACCGCGGCGGCGGTGATTTTTCTCTGAGACGCGGCGGCGTGCTTCGCCGCTCAGAACGGTGCTGGGCCCTTCGGCTTCCGGTAGCGCGGACGCGAGCGCTCGAGCATACGCTGCAGCTCGGAGTCGCTCAGTTCGTAGGGGTCTTGGGTGTGGCTCTGGCTCGGCAGGGGGGCGACGCGCTCCTCCCCCGGGCTACCGTCGACGGGGCGAAAAACGATCTCGGAGCGGCCATGCTCACGCTCGGCGATCCAGGGCTGGCCGCTTCGATCGGTGAACTTCCGGGCCATGTATCCTCCAGGCGCTGTGACTGCCGTAGCCGGTTGGCCGTTACGATCGTGCGTGGGGCTGTTGGGGAAAGTTATAATGAACGGCGGGCGATTCCATACTCGGGGCTAGACACGGGGAAGAAGAGAAGGTGTTGCAGGTGTCGGTAAAAAGAGAGTTCACGGACAAGTCCGGCCGAGCTTGGCGAGTCTCGTACACCGAGGCGGGTGTGCGAGGCATGATCACGATGAAGCAGATCGTGTTCAGGGCGCTGGACGAGTCGGGCGGCGGCGAGCGTTTCCTGACGGTCCATCCAGGGTATCTGGAGACCGTGGACGATCACCAGCTGGAGGTGGCTCTATCCCAGGCCCAGCGCGTCGATCCGCCCTGGTGATCGCCGTCCTGGCGGCGCTGGCTCACGCCGGCTGCGGACGGGGCGGCCAGACGCCGGCACCTGCCCAGGAGGCAGTGAGCGTAACCGGGCGCGTCCAGGTGGTGGGCGCCACGCCACTCGAGCAAGTGGTGATCCAGCCGCCGGATTCGGCGGCGGCCGCGATCGAGGCGCGCGGCCCCTTTCGGGACGAGCTCAAACGCCTGGGCGGTGCGACGGTACGAGCCGCCGGCGCGATGTCGTCCGCGGGGCAGTTGCTCGTGAAGAGCTATGAGATCCTGGAGATCGCCGGCCACACCCCGCTGGTGGGGATGGTCGAGGTCGAAGGCAACAGGGTCATGCTGCGAGCCGAGGGCGGGGATAGCGTCGAGGCCAGAGGCGCCCCGGCGGAACTTCTCCGGCACCCGGGCGCCAAAGTGTGGGTCATTCTCGATTCGACGGGGGCGGTGACGGGTTATGGAATCATCAGGGAACGATGAGATTGTCGGCTCGGAGGGGCGCATCGACCCGCAGTTTCAGATGTTCGATGAATCGCCGCGGGAGGATGAGGTCGGTTCCATCGCGCACCAGGGAGAGCTGTGGTCGGTCGTGCTGCAGACGCGCGAGTGCGCCGATCGCTTGTTCCGAGGTCGAATACTCTTCCGCTCACAGGGCCGTGAGCTTCGATCGGCCGACCTGTTCATCGAGGGCAGCTATGATGAGGTGCTCGAGCGGGCGCAGGCCTTCGAGGAGCACCTGCTGCGGGACCTGATCCGCTCTCTCAGCTAATCACTGCTAGTAACTGCGAAAGTTGAAGTTACGGCAATCACCCAAGCGGACGTCGAGGGTGTGGCGCCTGGCCGCAGCCGCGCTCGTCCTGCTCTCGGCCTGCCGGCCGCCCACCGGCGCGGGGCCCGTCGCAGCACCCCCTGGGGCGGTGGCCCCACCTTCGGGGCGGACCGCCATCACCTCGGCGCTCGTACCCACCGACCCGGGCGACCTGCCTGACCTGTCCGTTGCGCTGAGCGGCGACCGGCAGAGCCTGATCGCGGCGCTCGACGCGAGCCTGGCCTGGTTCCAGCGCAGCTCGAGCCGGGAGCGCTTTCCGGTGGGACGCGTCACCCATGAGTGGGCTCGGGCGAGCCTCTACGCCTTCCGCCAGCTCGCCGGAGCGATAGCCGATTCGCGCGAGCTGGCGCGGCGCCTGCAAGCCGAGTTCGATTTCCACCGAAGCGTCGGGAGTGACGGCCGCGGCACGGTTCTCTTCACCGGCTACTACTCGCCCGCCTTCGAAGCTTCGCTTCAAGCGGACGGCCATTTCAAACACCCCCTCTATCGGCCTCCGCCGGACCTGGTCGTCGACGCTGGCACCGGGGAGGTGAAGGGTCGTCGCGTGGGCCAGCGGGTCGTGACTTATCCGACCCGCGCCGATATCGAGAAGAGCGGCATGCTGGCGGGCACCGAATTGGTCTGGTTGCGCGACGCCTTCGAGGCGTACCTGATCCACGTGCAGGGCTCTGCGGCGCTGCTCCTCCCTGATGGAAAAACGTTTCATGTGGCTTACGCGGGCAACAACGGCCACGACTACGTGAGCGTGGCACGAGAGTTGGTCGCCGATGGCAAGCTTCGGGAGGACCAGCTGAGCCTGGATCAGATCCGCGGCTACTTCGAGGCAAACCCTCAGGATGTCGAGCGCTATCTGCACCGCAACCCGCGGTTTGTCTTCTTCCGCGAGAGCGAGGGCTCCGAGTGGCCCGCCGGGTCGCTGGGCGTGCGGGTCACGCCGCTGCGCTCATTGGCTGCTGACAAGGCGCTGTTCCCACCCGGAGGTGTCGTCCTGGTTGTCACTCAGGCTCCGGCCCCAGGCGACGCCGGCGTGCAGCGGCGTTTCGTCCAGTTCATGCTCGACCAGGATAGTGGGGGTGCGATTCGCACACCGGGCCGGGCCGACATCTATTTTGGCATCGGCCCGTCGGCGGAAGCACGCGCCGGCCGCCAGTACGCGGAAGGTGGACTGTATTACCTATTCTTGAAGCCGGAGCGGCTAGCGCATTGGCGTGCACAGGTGTCGCCGGGATCCTGACAGACACTTCAAGTGGTTGTCGACGCTGGCGTTGGCCTGTAGGCGGGCCGGATAAGGCTCAGGGCGTCCGGGTTCCACGTGACACGGTGAGAGGGCCAGCGCCGGGCTGGCTCCTGGCCTCGGCGGGGTCCAAGCGACCCAGAATCAGGGGCCCAGGTCTTGCAACGACGCTGTTGACAACGGGTGCGCCCCTCGTCTTTGTCAGCTTGTCGGACCGGGGACCAATGCCCAGGCGCAACACGTCGAGCGCATGGTGCAGGGCGCTGGCCGATCAAGGCGGCGGCGGGCGAGGCCAATCAGGGCATGGGCCAGGCGGTCCCGGCGACGCGGTTGGGAGATGACCCTGAGATGAGGCGGGGCGTGAGTGTAAAGGGGGGTGAGTGGAAAGCGGCCGGGGTCTGGGTCCCGGCTAGGGGTGAGCCGAGAGGTGAGGTGATGGAACGAACGATCGATCGAGTGGACCCTCGCCCACACTCCCGCTTAGCTCGTCACTTGCCTTACACCCCAGCCCCGCTTCCCGCCGTTCTCACCCCCGCGCCACCCTTAGCGAACGAGGTGGCCCGATGAAAATCGACGTCACCACGGGACCCCTCGCCAAGCTCGAGACCCCGCTCCTTGTGCTGCCCTGGTGCCAGGGCAAAGAGGAGTTGGCCGAGCGACCGGGCGCCGATCTGGACGCCCTGGATCAGACGCTTGGCCTCATGCTGACGCGGACCGTCACCGGAGGCGATTTCCGCGCCCGTCGCGGCGAACTGACGCTGCTGTACCGACAGGGCGAAAGTGGACCCGATCGGGTGCTGCTGGTGGGGACGGGCGAACGAGGCGACCTGGGCGCTGAGCGTCTGCGCGAGGTCGGCGGACAGGCCGCACGCCGCGCCGGTGAGCTGAGAGTCGGCGAGCTGGGCGTGGCCCTGTCACCGTCGTGGCTGGGCGGCGCGCTCGACCTGGAGGCGGCCGCCCGGTCGCTGCTCGAAGGTGTGGTTTTGGGAGCGTGGCGTTTCGACGAGCTGCGCAGCGAGCCAGCGGATGATGATCATCGGCCCCCGCTCGAGCGCGTTACGCTTCACCTGCTGCAGTCGAAGGCAAAGGGCGCGGTACAGCGGGGAGCCGAGCTGGGGCGGGTGACGGCGGAGGGACAGAACTATGCCCGGGAGCTGGCGGTGCGTCCGGGCAATATCGTCAACCCACGATATCTGGCGGATGAGGCCCGTCATCTCGGCGAAGAGCACGGGCTGCGGGTGACCGTCCTCGACCCGGCGGCGATGAAGCGGGATGGCATGGAAGCCATCCTGGCGGTCGCGGCGGGCAGCGAAGAAGAGCCACGGTTCATCGCCCTCGAGTATGGCGCCGAGGCCAAGCGCGGGCCGCTGCTGCTGGTGGGGAAGGGAGTGACCTTCGACGCCGGCGGTCTGTCGCTCAAGTCCCCGCAGAGCATGGAGACCATGAAGTCTGACATGTCGGGCGCGGCGGCGGTCCTCGGCGCGTTCAAGGCCGTCGCCGAGCTTGCGCTCCCCGTCCACCTGGTCGGGCTGATCCCGGCGGTGGAAAACATGCCGTCGGGTCACGCGCTGCGTCCTGGCGATGTGATCGGGTCGCGCTCGCGCAAGACGATCGAGGTAGTGAACACCGACGCGGAAGGCCGACTGATTCTCGCGGACGCGTTGAGTTACGCGGCGCGCTACGAGCCCCAGGCGATGGTGGATATCGCCACGCTCACGGGGGCGTGCGTCGTGGCGCTAGGTCATCAGGCTACGGGTCTCATGGGGAACAATGAGGCGCTGATCGAGGAGATCCGACAGGTGGGAGAGCGCGCAGGTGAGCGTGTCTGGCCGCTCCCGCTGTGGGACGAGTATCGCGACTTGCTCAAGTCAGAGATCGCCGATATCAAGAATACGGGTGGTCGCGCCGCGGGCACCATATCGGCGGCCATGTTCCTGCGTGAGTTCGTGGGCTCGGTGCCCTGGGCGCATCTCGATATCGCCGGGACGGCCTGGGCCGAAAAGGCGGGGCCGTTTCAACCGGTGGGGCCCACCGGCGTGGGAGTTCGCCTGTTCACCGAGTGGGTGAGGGGACGGATTCGCTAACGCCTCGCCCGCTTCAACGGGGTGCCTCTGATCAGACCCGCCATCCTGCTCACCGCTCTCATTACCCTTCCCATCGCGGCCGAGGGCGTGCTGTGGGCTCAGGAGCCCGATACCGCCCGTGGGCCCCCGCCGGCGGCAACCCAGGCCGAGGCCCAGGAACCCGATACGGCTCCCCTGCCGGTCTTTCCTGACTTTCCCTTCCGGGCCAGCCGTGCGGAGGGTGGGGTCGCCGCCAACTGGGGGATCTCGGATCTACTCGCCACCGGAGCCCTGGCCCTGGCCGACCTGCTGGAGCACCAGCCGGGGCTGATCTCAGTCCGAGCCGGGTTTCTCGAGGGGCCGCAACTGTCGGTCTTCGACGGGCGTGGGCCGGTGAGCCTGCGCTACGAGGTGGACGGTTACGAGATCGCGCCGCTGCTGGGCGGCGCTTTGGACCTGCAGGCGCTCACGCCCGTGGAGCTCGAGCAGCTGCGCCTTGTCCGGGAGCCGGGCGGATTTCGTCTCAGCGGCCGCAGCTATCGGAACGATCGGGCCGACGCCTACTCCCGCATCGAAGCGGGTACCGGCGACCGCGACACGAACTTGCTGCGCGCCTTTCTTGCGTCGCGGCTGCGCGGCGCCCGAGTCGGCTTCGGCTTCGACCGTTACGACACGGACGGCACCCTCTCGCAAAGCGGAGCCGCGCGCAACTTCTCCTGGGCGAACCTGGCGCATCCGCTGTTCTCGGGACTCTGGGGTCAGGTGGAGTGGCGGAACAGCAGCGCCGATCGTCAAGCCTATCCATCGAGCACGCGCAACGACTGGATCTTGAGGCTGCGGCGCGCCAGCGAGAGCGGCTGGTTCTTCGACCTGGTGGCTGGTCACTCGAGTCTGGAGTTGCGGCCCAGCGACCGGGACGCCGTGGGTGTGGCGGTCGAAGATACTGTCAAAGAGTCCGCCAGCCAGGTGGCGCTGCGGGCGGCGCGAGGCGCCGATCGCTGGCAGGGGATGGTGTCGCTTCGCTTGTGGCGGGGCGTCGGGGTGCCCGACTTCGAGCCCGAGGCGGCGCTGGAGGCCGAGCTGGGCCCGGTTACGGCCTACGCCGCGGGGCGCTACGAGTTTTGGGGGGACGACGACTTCCACTCGGCGTCGGGCTACGGGTCTCTGACGGTCCGCCTTCCGTTGGGGCTAAGGCTGCTGGCTGAGGTGGAGGAAGGTGACCGGGGAATCTTCGCATTCCGGCCGCGCCGGCGGCTGGGGATCACGCGCTGGGCGGCGGGGGCGGAGCTGCGACTGTGGAGCTGGCGGCTGGGAGGGAGGGGCGGCCGCAGCCGGACGGATCCTTCGCCGGCGGTCGGCGCCCCGTTCGACAGCATTGCTGCGCTGCCCGGGGGGACCGTAGAGCAGGTCGAAGGCTGGATTTCTGGACCGGTGCTGCGGCCGTTCGGTGGCGTCGTGGAGCTGGGCGGCCGCTACCATCGGCGGAACGCGGTGCCCGTGCTCTACTGGCCCCAGGACGAGTGGCGGATAGAGGGGGAGTATCGGCTTCTGGCTTTACGCGACCAGCTGGAAATTTGGATCAGCGGGCTGGGTGGCGTGCGCGGCCCCATGTTCGTGGTGGACGAGGCACAGGGACCCGGCGCGGTGACATCGAGCGGCGATCTGAACTGGTTCCGGGCCGAGGCGGTCGTCCGGATCAAGGATCTTCACATCTACTACAACTACGAGACCTTCAACGCGGTCGGCTTTGCGGCGGACGTTCCAGGGATGACCCTGCCGACAAACCGATACCATTTCGGTGTGAAGTGGGAGTTTTGGAACTAGGGGATCCCCGCATTTGACATCTGCGGGTTCGGCCGACGATAGTAGCGGCGAAGGCGTTCGTTCGACCTAATCGACGGGGTCGTTTGCGATGATCCGCAGCATGACGGGGTTTGGGGAGGTTCAGCGGGAAGCGCCGGAGGGGCTGATCGGCGTGCAGGTTCGCACCGTCAATCACCGCCATTTTCACACTCACTTCCGCTTGCCCAGCGGAGCGGAGCGCTACGAGTCGAACCTCGCCCAGATCATCCGAGAGCAGATCTCTCGCGGGAGCGTTCACTTCCGCTTGACCTATCAGCGCGGAGCGGCGGGCGTAGACGCGGTGCCGGTGGACCACCAACGCGTACGGGCCTATCTGGCGGCGCTGCAGGAGATTCAGGAGCGGCACGGCATTGAGGGCCGCATCGATCTGAGTCTTCTTGCGCGTCTGTCGGATGTCTTCACTCCGCCCCCAGAGGACATCGAGCATCTGCCGCTGGATGAAGTCGCGCTGGCGACGCGCGAGGCGCTGGCGTTGGTGGTTGCGGTACGCGAGGAAGAAGGGAAAGCGCTGGCCGCCGATCTACTGGGGTCGCTGGGGCAGATCAGGGCGGCGTTGGAGGCGATCGAGCTGCGGGCACCTCAGCGGTTGGTCGAGGAGCGCGATCGGCTGAGGGCGGCGGTCGTTGAGCTGACCCAGGACGTGGAGCTGGACGAAGAGCGGCTGGCCCGGGAGGTCGCGTTTCTGGCGGAGCGCTGGGATATCCATGAGGAGATCGTGCGGTTGCGCTCGCACCTGGAGCAATTCCAGCAGCTGATCGAGGGCGGAGAGGCCGAGCCGGTGGGCAAGCGGTTGGCGTTCTGGGTGCAAGAGATGCACCGGGAGGCCAACACGATCGGATCGAAAGGCAACGATGCAGAGGTGGCGAAGCGGGTCGTGGACATCAAGACGGCGATCGAGCGCCTGCGTGAGCAGGTGGAGAACGTGGAGTGAGAGATTGTGCATTAGTCCTTTGCGCGCCGTCGGGTACCGGAAAGACGACGGTCGCCCGGGCGCTGCTCGAGCGGCGCGACGATCTGCTCTTCTCGGTTTCGGCGACCACGCGACGGCCGCGCCCAGGTGAGCGGGAAGGGATCGACTACGGCTTCGTCGAGCGTGAGGCGTTCGAAGCGATGATCGCCAGCGGTCAACTTCTCGAGTGGGCGGAGGTGCACGGCGAACTGTACGGGACGCCGAGCGCCAATCAGGCCGAGGCATCGGAGTCGGGCAGGCTGCTGCTGCTCGATATCGATGTTCAAGGAGCGCGGCAGGTCGCGCGCGCGCGGCCAGACACTGTGACGGTGTTCTTGTTGCCGCCATCGTTCGGGGCGTTGATGGAACGGTTGCGCGGCCGCGGAAGCGAGCGCTGGCCCGATCTGCGGCGGCGACTCGAGACGGCCAAGCGCGAGCTGGAGGCGGTGGACGAGTTCCGATATGTCGTGGTGAACGACCGGCTCGCAGACACGGTGGCCACGCTCGAGGCCATCCTCACGGCCGAGCGCCAACGCTCCGGTCGTTGCGCGGAGCTGGTGTCGCAACTGCAGCGGGGAATTGACCAGGCCCTCGAGGAGGGCGGGCTTTAGCGGCCCTTCCACGCCGAGGGGAGCGGGTGTAATATTCAGGGTTCGCTGACACTATAAACCCTCGGGCCCAAAGACCCTATGAAAGTATTCACGCCGGTTGAAGCGGCCGACGCGGCAGGCGGCAACAAGTACCTGGGCGTGCTGGTTGCGGCACGCTACGCCCGGGAGGTCAACGCGTTCCGCGCGCAGAGGCAGATGGTGGTGACCACGGATCGGCCGCTCGTCCATTCCCCCTACGGGCCGAAGAAGCTGACCACTCAGGCTTTGGAAGAGCTGACTTCCGGCCAGATCGAGTTTCGTTTGGTAAAGCGGCGCCGCCAGGCGCCCTGACGGTCTAATCATGCGCCCGTTTGATGGAAAGCGGGTGCTGGTCGGCGTTTCCGGTGGAATCGCCGCCTACAAGACTGCCGAACTCGTGCGCCTGCTGCTTCAAGCGGGCGCTGAAGTCCAGGTCATCCTCACAGAAAACGCGGCGCGCTTCGTTGGCCCGGTCACCTTCGAAGGTTTGACCGGTCGCCCCGTCGCGACTTCGCTGTGGGACGGCGCCCTCGCACATATCGAGCTGGGCCGCTGGGCCGACGCCATCGTGATCGCCCCGGCCACCGCCAACCTGATCGCGAAGCTGGCGACGGGAATGGCGGACGACCTGCTGACCACCACGCTGCTCGCGGCACCCCAGACGGCGCTGTTGGCGCCGGCCATGAACACGCGCATGCTCGAACACCCGGCTACGCAGCGGAATCTGGAGGCGTTGCGCGGCTTCGGTCACGAGCTGGTCGGACCGGCCTACGGCGCGCTGGCAGAGCGTGAGCAGGGCTGGGGGAGGATGGTCGAGCCCGAGCTGATCCAGGCGTATATCGGTCGCCGCCTGGAGGGTTCGACCCGTTGGCGGGGGCGGCGGATCGTCGTTACCGCCGGCCCTACCTTTGAGCCGGTCGACGCGGTGCGCTTTCTGGGCAATCGCTCATCCGGTCGTATGGGCTTCGCCATCGCGGCGGCGGCCTGGCGGCGCGGCGCCGAGGTCACCCTGATCAGCGGACCTACCGAGCTCAGCCCGCCCGCAGAGATCGATCACCTGCGCCGGGTCGAGACTGCCGACGAGATGGGCGACGCGCTGGGCGAGACACTGGACGGGGCGGCGGCGCTGTTCATGGTCGCCGCGGTCGCGGACTACCGTCCGAGCGCGCCGCGCGATGACAAGATCCGCCGTGCCGCCGGGATGACGTCCATCGCCGTAGAATCCGCTCCGGACTTGATGGCCACGGCCAGCGCGCGGGCGCCGGCCGACTGCGTGAAGGTGGCCTTCGCCGTGGACCTCGGGGGAGAGGCAGTGGACTCGGCGCGACGAAAGCTGGTGGAGAAGGGCGCGCACCTCATCGTGCTGAACGACACGAGCGAACCCGGGTCCGGCTTCGTCGTCGAGACCAACCGGGTCACGATCATCGATGCCGGCGGTGGAACGGAAGCGCTGCCGCTAATGAGGAAGACCGAGGCGGCGGACGCGATCCTCGACCGCGCCGAGCGGCTGTTGTCCGGTGAGTGATCGCAGACCCCTCCGGGACCTGCTGGTGCGCTACTTGAGGCAACGGGCCGAGCTTGGGCAACGTGAATGGATTCTCGAGGAGCAACGGGCCGAGCAATTGCTCGCGCGCCTCACGCAGCGTGACTCGAGCCACGCCGATCGGGTGCGGGTTGGGTCGGCGAAGGCTGGCGCCGCTGGGGACGCGGGCGCTGAGCCCGCCGCCTCGGCCGAGGTCGGTGAGAGCTTCGAGTCGCTGCGAGCAAAGGTTCTGACCTGCACCCGCTGTCGCCTGGCCGAGGCGCGAATGACCGTCGTGTTCGGCGAGGGCGATAGCCAGGCGGACCTCGTCGTGGTGGGCGAGGCGCCGGGCTACGAGGAAGACATGTCCGGTCGGCCCTTCGTGGGGCCCGCCGGCAAGCTGCTGGACAAGATGTTGGCGGCCATTGGGTTCCGTCGCGACGAGGTGTTCATCTGCAACGTGCTCAAGTGCCGGCCGCCCGGTAACCGCGATCCGTTGGTGGATGAAGTTGCCAGCTGTCGGCCTTATCTTCGGAGACAGGTGGAGTTCATCGCGCCCAAAGCGATCTGCGCCCTCGGTCGCTTCGCGGCGCAAACGCTGCTGGTCAGCGAGGCTTCGCTGACGCGGCTTCGCGGACAGACCAACGAGTTCATGGGGATTCCCGTCGTGGTGACCTATCATCCCGCCGCCTTGCTTCGCAACGCCAATTGGAAGCGGCCCGCCTGGGAGGACCTTCAGCGGCTGCGGCGCATCTATGACGAAGCGGGCGGCCGAGCCCCGGGAGGCGAGCGTGGCTGACTGGCAACCGCCGAGTGACCGGCCGGGGGGTGGCGGTGTGAGGGCATCGGATCCGTTCACCGAGCGCAAAGCGCCCTGGTCGCCGGAGGCCGAGATCTCGGTTCTCGGGGGGATGCTGATCGATGCCGACGCGGTCGCCAAAGCGATCGAGCTGGTCGAGGACGGCATGTTCTACCGCGAGGCGAACCGGCGGCTCTATCGGTCGATGCGGCGGTTGTTCGAGCGCGGTGAAGCGATCGACCCGGTGACGCTGACCGAGGAGCTGCGGAGCAGCGGCGAGCTGGACGCGGTGGGGGGGCCGGCCTACCTGGCCGAGCTGATGGAAGCGGTGCCCACGGCGGCCAACATCGAGTACCACAGCAAGATCGTTCGCGACAAGGCGCTGCTGAGGCGTTTGATCGAGGCGTCGAGCGACACGATCCGCGACGTCTACGAGGCGAGCACCGACACGGTCGAAGACACGATCGATCGCGCCGAGCAGCGCATCTTCCAAATTTCACAGGCCGGCCAGCGGCGCGGCTTCAGCTGGATCAAAGAGATCCTCTGGCCCACCTTCGAGCACATCGAGCGACTTCAGCTGGCGCGGGGGTCGGTCACCGGCGTGGCGAGCGGGTTCACGGATCTGGACAACATGACGGCCGGCTTTCAGCGCGCCGATCTTGTCATCGTGGCGGGCCGGCCCTCCATGGGCAAGACCTCGCTGATGCTGAACATCATCCAACACGCCGCCATCGAGACCGCGACGCCGATCGCCCTGTTCTCGCTCGAGATGTCCAAGGAGGCGGTCGTCCAACGCCTGCTTTGCGCCGAGGGGCACGTGAACTCGGCCAAGCTGCGCAGGGGCATGCTGACCGATCATGAGTTCACACAATTGGCGACGGCCGCGGCCCACCTGAACACGGCGCCCATCTGGATCGACGACACGCCCGCGATCACCGCCGTCGAGCTGCGGGCCAAAGCGCGCCGGCTGAAGGCCGAGGTTGATCTCGGGTTGATCGCCGTCGATTACCTTCAGCTCATGCGCGGACCGCGGGCCGAGAACCGGGTCCAGGAGATCAGCGCCATCTCCGGGGCCTTGAAGGCGGTGGCCAAGGAACTCGATGTCCCGGTAGTCGCCCTGTCTCAGTTGTCCCGGGCGCCGGAGCAACGGGGCGAGCACCGGCCGCAGCTCTCGGACCTGCGGGAGTCGGGGGCCATCGAGCAGGACGCCGACCTCGTGTTGTTCATCTTCCGTCCGGAGGTCTACCAGCGCGACGCTACCGACTCGGACGGCGAATCGTTGGAGGGCAAGGCGGAGCTCATCGTCGGCAAGCAGCGGAACGGCCCGACCGGCACCGTCAATCTCTACTTCCGCAAGGAATTCACGCGTTTCGAATCGGTCACGTCGCGTCCGTCGGAGGCGGGCTGAGGGCGCCGCCGCACCCCTGTGGGCCGGCTCTCGGGCACGCGGCTCAACATCCATCGGTCTGTCAATCCATGCCAAAAACTCGCACCGTTTATCTCTGCTCGGAATGCGGCGGTGAGTCGCACCGCTGGCAGGGGCGCTGCCCTCACTGCCAGGCCTGGAACACGCTCGTCGAAGAGAGGGTCCAGCCGAAGGAGGCGAAAGGGCGGCTCGACCGCCTGCGCCGGGCCGACGCGAGGGCAGTGTCGCTCGCCGCGGTGGAGGGGGCGGAGAGGGCGCGCTGGACGATCGGACTTACCGAGCTCGACTTCGTGCTGGGCGGCGGCGTCGTGCCAGGCTCGCTGGTGCTGCTAGGGGGCGAGCCGGGCATCGGCAAATCAACCTTGCTGCTTCAGGTGTCGGCACGGCTGGCGGCCGCGGGTCAGCGGGTTCTGTACGTATCTGGCGAGGAGTCGCCGTACCAGGTAAAGCTACGGGCCGAACGGTTGGCCGAGCCCACCGATGGGGTGTTGCTGCTGGCCGAAACATCGGCGGAAGCGATCCTGGAGCGGGTCGAAGAGCTGGAGCCGACGGTCCTGGTCGTCGATTCGATCCAGACGCTGTACACCGAGCGACTGGAGGGTGCGCCGGGCAGCGTCGCCCAGGTGCGCGAGGTGGCGGCGGGGCTGCAGCGCGTGGCCAAGCGTCGGGAGATGGCCACCTTCGTGATCGGGCACGTCACTAAAGAGGGTGGGATCGCCGGGCCCAAGACGCTGGAGCACATCGCTGACGTGGTTCTGTACTTCGAGTCGCCGACCGGCCTGGATCACCGCATCGTCCGCGGAACCAAGAACCGCTTTGGCGCCGCTGATGAGATCGCGCTCTTTCGCATGGGCGCCCGCGGACTGCAGCCGGTGGAAAACCCTTCCGCCCTCTTTCTCCAGGGTCGCCAGGACCGGGCCAGCGGCTCGGCTGTCGCCGTGGCGCTCGAGGGCACACGCCCCGTGCTGGTCGAGGTGCAGTCTTTGGTCAACCGCGCCGTCTACGGCGCGCCTCAGCGGGTCGCCACCGGGTTCGACGGCCGCCGGCTGGCATTGCTGCTGGCGGTGCTGGAGCGACGGGCGCGGCTGAAGACCGGCGACCAAGACGTATTTCTCAACATCGTGGGTGGGCTCCGGCTCACAGAGCCGGCGGCCGACCTTTCGGTGGTCGCGGCAGTGGCCTCGGCGATCCGCGACAAGGTTCTCGACCCTGGCGCCGTCTTCGTGGGTGAGGTGGGCTTGGGCGGTGAGGTCCGCCCCGTCAGTCAGCTCGAGCGCCGTTTGGGCGAGGCGGGTCGACTCGGCTTCGAGCGGGCCTACCTTTCGGCCTCCACCGACGCCTCGAAGACGCACCTGCCGCTGGACGTCGTGCAAGTGCGAGACGTAGGAGCGTTGATCGTTGAGCTTTTCGGCTAGCGCCTGGGCGGTCATCGTCGCGGCCGGTGAAGGGAGGCGTTTCGGCGCCGAGCTCCCCAAACAGTTCGCGCCGCTCGCCGGCCAACCGCTCGTGCTCTGGACGCTGGCGCCATTTCGAGACCATCCGGCTGTGGACGGTGTGACCGTGGTCGTGCCCCCAGGGTATGCGGAGCGGCCGCCGCCCTGGTTGCAGACGCTGGCGGCCACCGGCGTTAGCGTGGTAGCTGGCGGTCAGCGGCGCAGCGACTCGGTGCGGCTGGGTCTGGCCAGCGTCCCAGCCGACATCCAGCTTACGGCGGTGCATGACGGGGCGCGTCCCCTGGTCACAGAGCGGGTGATCACTCGGGTGCTGGAACGGGCGGGTGCGGATTTCGGCGCGGTCACCGCCCGCCGGGTCACCGACTCGCTGAAAGAAGCGGATGCCGAGGGACGTATCTTGTGCTCGTTGGGCCGCGAGCGTCTCTGGC
>CAYGCC010000016.1:0-1887 GCA_964348165.1 uncultured Gemmatimonadota bacterium
CAGTCGCTCTTTCGGTTTGTTGATGCCGTGGCCGAACCCTTTGTAGACGATGAGCTGGCTCTCGACCCCCATGTCTCGAAGTCCCTGGAACAGCTCGTATGCGTTCGGTATCGGTACGCGCCGGTCGAACTCGCCGTGCTGGATGAGGGTGGGCGTCGAAGCCGACGTGATCGTCGTCATCGGGGAGGTCGTGGCGTAGATGTCCCGATCCTCCCAGGGCGTGGCCTTCAGGTACATTCGGGTGAAGGGGTGGATGTCGGTGTTGACGTAGTAGGTCACCCAGTTGGAGATCCCCGCTCCTACGGAGATGGCGCGGAAGCGGTCGGTATGCGTGGTGAGGAACGCCGAGATGTAACCGCCCTGGCTCCAACCCATCGCCCCGAGGCTGTCCGGATGAGCGATCCCCTTCTGGACCAGATGTTCGACGCCCGACATCACATCCCACATGTCACCCACGCCCAGATTGCGAACGTTCAGCGCGCGAAACGCCCCGCCGTATCCGGCCGAGCCCCGGTAGTTGGGCAGCAGCACCACGGCGCCGCGGGCCAGCCACTGGTGCACGGGGTAGACGTAGCCGGTCACCCTCTCCGGCCGTGACGTGGTGGAGGGCCCGCCGTGGATGACGACGAGCAACGGATAGCGGCGCCCGGCCCGGTAGCCGTCGGGCTTGTAGAGCACGCCTTCGATGCGGACACCGTCCTCGCTTTCCCACTCGATCAGCTCCGGCGCCCCGAGCGCCCAGCCGGCGACCTGATCCGTCATGCGGGTCAGCCGTCGCGGACGGTAGGGACGAACGCGGCTCAGATACACCTCGTTGAGCGTGTTCGGCCCCTCCCCCAGCACGGCCACGCTTCGACCGTCGGCGGAGAAGTCGGCCGAATAGAGCGCGTACGGCTCCTCGCTGACCGGCGCCGCGGCGCGTCGCTCCGGGTCCAGGCGAAAGAGCTGCCGGCGCGTACCCTGGCTGGCGATGAAAAAGATCCCCTGCTGGTTCCAGCGGGCACAGCAGGCATCCTCATCGAAGCTCTCGCTCAGCACCTCGATCGCTCCGCCGGCGGCGGGAATGCGAGCCAACTCGCTGTTGCGGTAGTAGAGCGAGCCCAAGTCCTCGGTGTGCTCCAGGAACAGAATCCAGGCGCCGTCGGGGGACCACGCTGGATCGAGATCCGGACCGGGTCCATTCACGAGCGGCCGGATGTCCCCGGAACTCACCTCCAGCACCGAGATGTCGGTTTCAAGCCACGAGTTGATCAACGGGTCGGGCCGGTGCTCGAAGGCGATGAGCGTGCCGTCCGGCGACCACTCGAAGCCGCCGACGGTGAACTCGCGACCATCGGTCAGACGCCGCGGCTCAGTCGGCTCGTCCCCTTCGCGGGGCAGGTCGATGACCCAAAGGTGGGTCATGCGGTACTCTTCATCCTCCACCGCGAACTCGCCGTAACTCTCCTTCCGCTGCTTCTCGGCTTCGCCCTCGGTCTCGCTGGCGGAGAACGCGATACGGCGGCTGTCCGGCGACCAGCGGAACCCGCTCACGCCACCCTCGGTCGAGGTGAGTGGCCAGGCTTCACCCCCCTCGGCCCGTATCAGGTAGACCTGTTGCTTCTCGTCCCGGTCCGAGGTGAAGGCGATCCAGCGGCCATCCGGCGACCAGGCGGGGCTATCGCTGCTGCCATCCTTCGTGCGGGTCAGCTGGAACGGCTCGCCACCGTCACGAACCAACCAGATTTCTTGATCGTAGCGATTCTTTTCCCAGTCGGTGCTGCTGACGACGTAGGCCACCGCCGACCCGTCGGGAGAGATCGCGGGAGCGCGGGCGCTGCGCAGGCTGATCACGTCCTTGAAAGAAGGTCCGGGTGGATCCTGGGCCGCGGTCGCGGCCGGGAGGAC
>CAYGCC010000017.1:0-4731 GCA_964348165.1 uncultured Gemmatimonadota bacterium
CCGGGTTTCGTTGGCTGGCGCCACGCCCTGGGCGGCATCACCTACCTCCTGTTCATCGTGCTGGTCGTCACGGGTGTTTTGCTGTCTTTCTACTACCGACCCTCGGTTCAGGAAGCCTATCCGAGCATCCAGTACATCGTCTCGGAGGTGCCACTGGGCTGGCTGGCCCGCGATCTCCACGTCTGGTCGGCCAACCTGATCGTCGTGGCGACGCTCGCCCACATGGCGCGGGTTTTCTTCAGTGCCACTTATAAGCCGCCCCGAGAGACGAATTGGGTGGTGGGTCTCCTGCTGCTCCTCGTAGTCCTGGCCTTCGGAGCCACCGGATACCTGTTGCCTTGGGACCAATGGGCTTACTGGACGGTCACCGAGGTGCTGGACACCATGTCGCGCGCGCCGCTCCTGAGCATCCTGGCCTCGGTGCTGCGCGGCGACGTGATGGTGTCGGGTGCGACGCTCAGCCGCTTCTTCGCCGTACACGTGATCCTGCTCCCCTGGATCGGTTTCGCCCTGTTGCTATTCCACTTCTCCCTGCTTCGCAAACACGGGATCGCGCCGCCACCCGGCGAGGAAAGGCGAAGCGGCACGAGTACGAGTACGCCCTTCTACCCCAATCATCTACTGCGCTCCTTCATCATCGGGGCCGTCGTCCTCGGTTTGACGATCAGCCTGGCCGCCCTTTACCCGCGGGCGGTCGGGGAAACGGCGAACCCCTTCCAGCTTCCCAGCGAGCTGGTCTCGTCGTGGATCGTCGTCGATGTGTCGCTGGCTCTTATTCGCTACTTGGGTGTATGGGGGTTCTCGCTGTTCAGCGCGCTAGGTATCGTGATGGCGCTGCTTCCCGTGTTCGACCGCCGGCCCGAGCGGCGGTGGCGCAAACGACCCGTGGTGGTTGGCCTTGGGCTGGTGTTTTTCGCGGGGTTCCTGACCGCCTGGCTGGCTGGACGGCAGCTGCGATCCCTTCCCCCGTCAACACGGCTGCGTTCGGGCGAGGGGGTCGAGCAGCTCAGGACACCAGAGGCGCCGCCAAGTGATAACCCGCGCTCCGAGGCGAGGAGTGAGGAGCAATGACGGAAGTGAGAGGGCGTGACCTCACCGCGCGCTTCGGCGCCGTCGTGGCGATTCTCTGGGCGGCCCACGGAGGGTCCGGTTCGAGTGCGCTGGCGGCGATCGCGTCACCGCCGGAGGTCTCGGCGCGGCCAGGCCAAGGGTTCGCCCAGCAGCGCGACCTCGACATCGATCCCCGGTACAGCTGCGTCGTCTGCCACACCGATAAGCGCCGCGCCTTCTTGCTGGGCACACATTCGGAGCGCGCCATTCGCTGTCACGACTGCCATGGCGGCAACCCCAACAGCTTTGAGCGGGCGACCGCTCACGCCGGGCGCGACTTCGTCGGTTCGCTGGACAAGATCGCGACCGTGCAGCTCTGTGCATCGTGCCACTCCGATCCGGATCAGATGCGCCAGTACGGACTGCCGGCCGGGCAACTTGCCGAGTACCGGACGAGCCGCCACGGCATGTTGCTGCTGAACCAGCGGGACCTCGACGCTCCGACCTGTACCGACTGTCATGACGCGCACACGATCCTCCCACCCGGTGATGCGCGGAGCAACGTCTACCCATCGAACATCGCCAGAACCTGCGCGCGCTGTCACGAAAACGCGACCCTCATGGCGAAGTACGGCCTGGGCACGAGCGAGGTGGCGACGCACCGGGCGAGCGCGCACGGCATAGCTCTCTACGAGAAAGAGAACTTCGCCGCGCCGACCTGCGTCAGCTGCCATGGCTCTCATGCCGCGCTACCTCCGCAGGTCGCCCAGATCGCCAACGTCTGCGGGCAATGCCACGTTCTGGTTCGCCGGGCCCTCGACCGGGGACCGCACGGCCAGGCGGCGCGCGACGGCAAGTTGCCCGGCTGCACCGCCTGCCACTCCAACCACGGCACGGAACGCGTGCACCCCGAGCGCGTAGCGGAAAGCTGCACGGAGTGTCACCCGCAGAACACCCCGGCCGCGCTCGTGGGCGTCGAGATCCAAGAACAGGTGACCCGGGCCACGGAGGGGCTGCGCAGCGCCGAGGAGGCGATTCGCGAGCTTGGCCGGGCCGGCCGGCGGATCTCGGACGTGAAACTGCGCTACGCCACCGCCGTAACGGTTTACATGCAGATCGCCCAGGCCCAACACAGCCTCGACATCGAGGTGCTGGAGGACTTGAGTCGACAGGTGAGCTCGATCTCCCGCGATGTGGCGGGTGTGGCGGAAGTGAGCGCCGAGCACAGATGGGAGCACCGGCTGCTGCTCCTCCCCATCTGGTTCCTCGTGCTGTCCGCCATAGTGCTGTCCTGGTTCAAGCTGCGCGCGCTCCGGAAAGGAGAGGGCTAGTCGTATGCGGCGCCTAACGCGTTTCCTCGATCGCTTCTCACGTCCTCTGAAGATCGCGATCCAGGTGGGGATCCTCCTGATCATCCTGGGAGCGATCGGCACGGTCGGGTTCATCCAGTACAGCGGCCAGCCCAGCTTCTGCACTAACTGCCACGTTATGCAGCCCTACTACGATTCCTGGGCCAGCTCTTCCCACAACACGGTGAAGTGCATCGAGTGTCACTACGCGCCCGGCATCAAAGCCGAGGCCATGGGCAAGGTCGAGGGCGCCAACCAGGTCGTGAAGGACGTCACAGGCGCCTACGGCATCAAGCCCTGGGCGGAGATCGAGGACGCCGCCTGCCTACGCTCCGGGTGTCATACGGAGCGGGAGCTCGAGGGTGAGGTCAACTACGCGGGGGTTCGATTCGATCATACCCACCACCTGGGAGAGATGCGTCGCGGCAAGAAACTGCGCTGCACCAGCTGCCACTCACAGATCGTTCAGGGCTCCCATGTCACCGTCACCGCCGAGACCTGTAACCTCTGCCACTTCAAGGACCGTCCTCGCGGTGAACCGATCGCCGGCTGTACGGGCTGCCATAGCTCGCCCCCACGCTTCACGTCGCCGGCGGGCTTTGTCGTCGATCATCCCGAGTACGTCAAGAACCTGGTGTCGTGCACCGGCTGCCACGAAAACGTGATCAACGGGTCCGGTGTCGCCGACCGCGATCGCTGCTTCACCTGCCACAACGAGCCTGAGCGGCTCAACCAGTTCGACAACACTACACTGGTCCACCGCGTCCACATCGCCGAGAACAAGGTGGAGTGTACCCAGTGCCATACGTCGATGCTGCACCGAGTGGTTTCACTCAGCGCCACCTTCGAGCTCGACTGCCGGGCCTGTCATCAACGCACGCACGACGAGCAGCGGCTCATGTACGCCGGAATGGGTGGCCATGGTACAGCAAACGTGCCCAGCTCCATGTACCTCGCCCGCGTCTCGTGCCAAAGCTGCCATGGCATACCGGCAGAGTTGCCGGGTCACGAGAAGGTCGAAAGGGCTGGCGAGGCCACCTGCATGTCCTGCCACGGCATCCGCTACGCCAACATCCTGCCGGCCTGGCAGCAGGAGATGCAGCGACGCGAGAAGCTGCTGGCCTCCGTCGTCCAGAACGCGCGGCGTGCGCTGAGCAGCACGCCCGTCCGCACCCGGGCGCTGGCGGACAGCTTGATCGGAGCGGCGGAGAACAACCTGCGATTCGTGGAGCATGGGGAGAGCGCGCACAACATCGCCTACGCCGATCGGCTGCTGCGCGCCTCACTGGACCTGGTGCGGGAAGCGACCCAGACGGCCTCGTTACCGTACTCGGTCCCCGAGGTCGACCTCGGGCCCTCGCTGACCGAGAACGTGTGCATCCGTTGTCACCTCGACATACCGCGGCAGGCAGGCGAATTCGCAGGCGTCAAGTTCGACCACGCGCCCCACGTGCAGCGGGCCGGCCTGACCTGCACCGACTGCCACACGCCGCTCGACGATCATGGCAAGATCACCCTCGCGGGAGGTGCGAGCTGCCAGAGCTGTCACCATCGAGTCGTCGAGCCGCTCAACTGCGCCAGCTGCCACCCCGGCCCTGGCGGCGCACCGACGAAGATCATCCCGACATCAACCGGCGACTTCAAGCACCAGGTGCACCGCGACGCCGGCTTAGTCTGCGCCGTGTGCCATCAGCCGCCGGGAATGAGCGCCGCCGACTTGAACTGCCGTGGCTGCCATGTGCTGCACCATCGGCCCAAGAACGCGTGCCTCTTCTGTCATCGCGGCGGGGTGATCGCGATCCACCCGCCCGCCGCGCACAGCGGCTGCACGTTGTGTCACGGGGAAGGCGCTGCCTTCATCGAGGAATGGACCCGCCCAGTTTGCACGGTGTGCCACGCCGATAAGACCGAGCACAACACACCGGCAAACTGCGTGCTCTGCCACACGATGCCCGCCCCAGGCAAATCGTAACTCGGGTGGGTCGGCCGCTAGGGCTCCTCGGAGGCCAGACTCTTAAGGTAGACCGAGAGGTCCCGCATCTCCTCGCCTTCGAATAGGGGCCAATCCACGGCTTCCAGCTGGATCAGGTCGTACATCCCCGGCGCGTGATTCCACATCGCGGTCGCCAGGCCGAGGGGCGTGAGAACGGCCTCGGATTGCGCGAGGGTGGGCGCGATGGCGGCCCGGCCCGTGCCCCCGTGGCAGCTGGAGCACCCTTTCCGCACAAAGACCAGCTCTCCCGCTTCAACGTCTCCCTCCGCCTCGTAGAACCGAAGGCAATAGAGGAAAGCGATCACATCCGCCATCTCGGTGCCCTCGAACTTTGGGAAC
>CAYGCC010000018.1:0-21755 GCA_964348165.1 uncultured Gemmatimonadota bacterium
TTTGCGTGGATCGACCCCGGCGGGCAGCGTGGAGCTCAGGCCGCCGTCGTGAACGTACAGCGTGTCGTAGCGGAACGGAGACTTGAGCACCTCCTGCACCGCCAGTCGGAGCACCAGAGCCTTGTGGGCTTCAATCGCCGGCAGCGTGACCTGATAGACGAATACGATCAGCAGACCCGCCAGTGCCCCGGCGATCCCCAACGTCGTCAGCAGCCGCGACGATCTGACCTCGGGCGGCTGGGGCGCCTGTGGCAGCTCGCGCTTCACGGCCTGACGATCGTCTTTACCCGTGGACTCGCTCATCCTGGCGCCTGCTCCAGACCGGTGCCAAACACGCGCGGCTGCGTCGCTTGGTTTATGAAGGGCACGAGCGCGTTCATGATTAGGATCGAATACATCACGCCCTCGGGCAGACCGCCCCAGGTGCGGATGACGACCACCAGCGCCCCCACCCCTGCCCCGAAGATCCAGCACCCTTTGTTGGTCACGGGCGAGGTAACCATGTCGGTGGCCATATACCAGGCGCCAATCATCAGGCTCCCGGAGAACAGCATGAACAGTGGACCGGGGAAGCGGGTGGCATCCAACAGATGCAACAGCCCGGCCAGTACCGCCACCGAGATGAAGATGCTTGCCGGAATGCGCCAGTTGAGAAAGTTACGCACCGCCAGGTAGCCACCGCAGAGCGTAATCAGAACGGCGGAGGTCTCGCCGAGAGAACCGCCCGTCGTCCCCACCACCAGGTCGCCCACCTCGGTGGCGATCCGCTCGAACTTCCAGAGCCCCAGTGGCGTGGCGCCGGTGACCGTGTCGGTCTCGCCCACTCCCAGAAAAGGGATGGCCAGATGCTCGGCCTTGATCGACAGCCAGTCACCGCCGGGCTCGGGCCAGGTCGTGATCGCTACTGGAAACGCGGCCTGCAGGAAGGCGCGCCCCAGCAACGCGGGGTTGAAGATGTTTTGCCCTAACCCACCAAAGATCAACTTGCCGAAGCCGATGGCGAAGACGCCGCCGATAAACGACATCCACAAAGGAAAGCCGGGCGGCAGCGTCAACCCCAGCAGTAAACCGGTGATCATCGCCGAGCCATCCGCCAGCGAGCCCCGCTGGCCGAATACCCGCTCGGTGATCATGGCCCCGGCCGTCGCGGCGGCGATGACCAGTAGGGCGCCGATCCCGAAGAAGAACAGGGCGGCGCCGATGATGGGCACGAGGCTGCCCACCACGTTCCACATGATCTTCGGCGTGCTGGCCGGACCCTTCAGGTGGGGCGACGCCGTGACGAGAAGCGGCGGCTGCTGGCTCATGCCGCCTGTTGCGCTTGCAGCCGCCGTAGAGCGGTCCGTGTGACCTGGAATAGTTGGGAAAGCGGAATGTTGGATGGGCACACGTAGGAGCAGCAGCCGCACAACATGCAGTCCCAGATGTGATGAGACTCGGCATCGTCGTAACGCCCAGCCAACGCCAATTGACCCAGAAGCTGCGGGTTGAGAAAGACCGGGCAGGCGTCCAGGCAGTGTCCGCAGCGTATGCACGGGTAGGAACGCTGGCGTGTGGTCGCTGCCTTCGAGAGCACGATGACGCCGGTCGTGCCCTTCAGCAGCGGCACGTCCAGGTTCGCCTGGGGCGCCCCCATCATCGGACCGCCAAACACGATCTCGTGGGCGTCCTCGGTCAAGCCGCCGCACGCAGCGATCAGCTCCCGGACTTTGGTGCCGACGGGAACGATGAGATTTCCGGGCCGCTTTACGCCCAGGCCGGTGACGGTGACGATCCGCTCGATCAACGGCAAACCGGTGTCGAACACCTCGGCGATCGCCGCGCAGGAACCGACGTTTTGCACCACGACGCCGACATCGAGCGGCAGCTTGCGAGACGGGACCTCGCGGCCCAGCAGCGCCTTGATCAGCATCTTCTCGGCGCCCTGCGGATACTTGACCGTGAGCGGGTGCACGGTCACCTCGAGGTCGTCGGGCAAGGTCCGGCGCATCGCCTCGATGGCATCCGGCTTGTTCTTTTCGATTCCGATCATCACCCGCTCGACACCGAGCGACCGCATCATGATTCGAATACCGGTGTGCACACGCTGCGGATACTCGGCCATGATATGGTGGTCGGTGGTCAGGTAGGGCTCGCACTCGCATCCGTTGATGACGACGGTGTCGATCTTCCGGTCTTTGGGGGCCGCTAGCTTCACATGGGTGGGAAAGGCCGCGCCACCCAGCCCCACCACACCAGCATCCTGCACGGCCTGCACGATCTGTTCAGACGATAGGTTCTCCCAGCGCGGGATGATGCGGGGGCGCGGCGCCTGCGCCGAGTAACGCTCGACCGCGATGCGAACGGCGGGCTTGTAGGAGCCGTCCGGGTGAGGCCAGAGATCGACCGCAGTGACCGTACCGCTGGCCGAGGCGTGCACCGGCGAAGAGATGAAGCCGTCGGCAACCGCCACCTTGTCGCCGCGCTCCACCCGGTCGCCCTCGCGGACGATCAACTTGGCCGGGTTGCCGGTGTGCTGGCTCAGCGGCAACACGACCTCGTCGGGAAACGGCATGCGACGGATCTTCTCGTGCTCGGTCAGCTCCTTGAGCTCGGGAGGATGAACGCCGTGGCGGAATGTTCTTCGTCTTTGGGCAGCCATCTAGCCTATGTCGTTAAGAACATCGAACAGCCAACACCGAACATCCGAGTCTGAACAGAGCGGCGCTCTGCGCCTTGAACGCCCAACTTCGAACGTCCAACTCGAAAACCGACCTGGCAGAGTTTCTTACTTCAATGTTCTGAGTTCGATGTTCGTCAGTGACTTCGAACTTCGAAGTTGGATGTTCGATGTTCGATGTTCGATGTTCACTATCAATTAAACGGCTCCGCCCGCTTGATCCACTTCTCCAGATCCTTCTCCTTCGGATTCAAGGGCGTCCCCGGATGAATGATCTTGACCGGGCAACGCTCCGCCGCCATCACGATCTCGCGGAAGGTGCCAGCTTTTGGATCCTTGATGTACGCCTGCTTCTTCTCGTTGTAGGCGAACATCTTCTTGTTCAGGTTCGTGCACTCGTTGCAGGTGGTGCAGCGGGCCGTCTCGATGTACGGCTCCATCACCAGCCCGACTTCTTCCTCCTCTTCCACAGCCGGGGCCGGCGCCGCGGTCGCCGCTGGCTCCGCCACCGCCACCGCCGCCCCCGCCGGCGCAGCCGGCGCCGGAGCGCCCGCCGGCAGATCAAGGCTCACCGGCGGCAGGCCGGGCATCCCCTGTGCTTCTCTCAATATGTCGGCCACGGTCTTCTTGCCGTTGCCGGCCCGCAGCAGGCCCTCGGCGAGCCGCCGCGCCACCACCTGTGGGTAGCGGGTCTTCAGGTCGGCCAGCTTCGCCTCATACTCGGCGCGCAGGCTCTCGGCCTTCTTCTCGAACTCGGCCTCGAGCTCGGACTCCACCAGCGAGCGCGCCTCATCCGTCACCCGCTGGCCCGCCATCTCGCGCAGTTGCGACCACAGATGCAGCCGCTCCTCGGCCAGTTCGACGATCTCTTTCGAGACCGTGAGGCGCTTGAGGCGTTTGGCCGCATCGAGGGCGAAGATGAACGGCTGCTGCCCGTTGCGCTCCTCCTTGGGAACCTTCAGGTACTCGTGGAAGGCGACCAGCTCCTCGTCCGACGCATCGGCCGGCACCTTCTTAAAGTGCTTCTTGAAGCGCGCCTCGGTGGCCGCCCAATCGGCGATGGTCAGCGGGAGCTCCATCGTGCTCTCCGCACCCTCATCATCCAGGTACTTCAGCTCATAGGTCGGCCAGTCTTCCTCGACCTCGGGGTTGCCGTCCAGAATCAGACACTCGCTGAGCGAGTACCCGTTGTCCGGATCGAACTCGAGGAACGGAAAGGCGCGGCTCTCCAATGACAGTTTGGCGGCGTGTGTGGCCTGGTCATCACCGAGCCCGTGCTCCGGCGGGCAGGGGCAATGCAGGATGAACATCGCCGGCCGCCGGCTCTGCAGGCCCTTAATGACGCCCGCCAGCATGTGCGACGGCAGCGCCTGCGACGACTGCAGCACGTAGGTGCCGCGGTGCGCCATGGCGATCAGCGCCATCTCCTTGCGCGTCTCGGTCTTGCCGTGCTGGTCCTTTCCGAAGGCCGCCATGTCAGACACCTGGCCCGTGAAGCCGCTGGTGCAGGCCTGGCCTCCGGTGTTCGAGTAGACCTGCGTGTCCAGCACGATCACGCGCAGCGGCTTACCCGACGCCATCAGGCGCGAGACGTTCTGGAACCCGATGTCCAGCATGGCGCCGTCGCCACCCACCGCGAAGATGGGTGGGCAGAGATTGAACTCCTCGTCCGTGAACTGCTGCCAGTCCAGTTTGGTGAGAGCGGGCTCGTGGACCGCGGGGGCGTACTCGCCCGCCAGCTCCAGCTCGGCGCGCCGGATAGCGATGAAGCCATCGCCCATCTTGCGCATGTGTCCCTCGAAGATGCCGATGGCGATCGAGGGCGCGTCCTGGAACAGATGGTTGGTCCAGGGGAAGGGGTAGGGGTTGTACGGATAGGTGCTACCCCAAACCGACGAGCACCCCGTCGCGTTGGTGAACCCGGTGAACGCCCGGCCGCGCCCACTCGGTCCGCTGGTGTAGCGCCAGTGGAGATCCTTGAGGTCGCGGATCATCTTGGCGATCCGCTTCACTTCCTCACGCTTGGACGTGTCCAGCGGAACCTCGATCTCATCACCGGCAACGTCCATCACGTCGAGATCGGCTTCCGAGGCGAGCAGCTCGCGGGCCTTGGCGTCCAGCCGCGCGATCAGATCCTCGAGCTTCTTGACGTGCTTTTCGACCCTCGGCACCATCACGGCGTTGACCGCGGAGAGCACCAAGTGGACGCCGGTCTTTTCCCCGCACCCCATGCAGGCGCCGTCGCCGCCGAACATCGAGCGGTAGTTCTCTTTCTTCAGCAACAACGACGACAGCACGCCGATCCCCTCATCCAGGTTTGAGACGTTGACGTAGCGGTCGGCGGTATCGGGGAGGTTTTCCCAGAGCTTCCAATTGCGACGCAGCTTCTCGACGACCTCCTCGTCCTGCTTCACCGTGATCAGCGCCTGGTCGGGGCAGACCTCGACGCAGAGGTTGCAGCCCTTGCACGCCTCGGGGTTCACGGTGATCGACAGCAGACCGCCGGTCCCCTTCTCCTGCGACTCGTGCAAGTCGAAGAAGGGGCCCGTTTTGGCCAATGGGAAGTCGGCGAGCGCCGAGTAAACCGACGCGAACTCGGCGTCCAGGGCCTTACGCCGTTCGGCGTCCCAGTTCAACTTCTCGACGACGCTCTTGTAGGCCTGCGAAAGCACGTCGGCAAAGGTAGTGAACGGCACGCCCTTCATGATGCGCCGCGATTCCGCCGCCAGCGGCTTCACGATCTGCCGCACGCGATCTAAGGAGCGACCGTCTTGCGCCGTGACGATCGCCGACTCGATCACCTGCTCGACCGTGTTGACCAGGCCGGGGATCGCCGCGTCCGGACAGACCGTCCAGCACTGGCTGCAGCCGGTGCACTTATCGGCCACGAACTCGGGCACCTCGAAGCGCACATCGGTCATGTCGCGGATGGTGCTGGTGGCCGCCGGGATGGCGCTGATCGCCGCGAACGGATCGGCGATAGGATCGTCGCCCGACTTGTAAAGGTAGGCGACCTGCTCCCAGAAGCGTCCGGGGTTGCCGAATCCATCGCGCCAGCCGCTGCCATCGAGGACGACCGGCATTCTCGGCGTCGCCGTGGCCTCGGCGCCCGCCTCGCTCAGACTCGCATAGCCGAGTGCGATCACCTCGTCGAAGCCGCGCCGGATCACGCGCACGTTGTCTTCGACCACCCGCTCGCCCAGGTGACCGAACTTCTTCTTCAGCTGTGCTTTGATGCCCTCGAACAGCTTGTCCTCGCTCAACGCCTCCCGCTCCATCAGCGGGGAGACCTTGAAGAAGGCCCCCATGAAAGCAGCACCCTGCATGCGATAGCGCAGCTCGGGGTCGGAGGCTTCTTCGCTGGCGATCTTGAACGCGTCAACGAAAAAGACCCTCAGATTCTTCTCTTTGATCTCGCGCCGCGCACTCGCCGGAAACATCTCCCACTGTTGTTCCGCCGTCAGGTCGCTCTGGATCACGAACACACCACCCTCGCTGAGCCCGGCCAGCGGGTTGGAGTGCCGGAACACGTTGGGATCGGGAGACAGCACCACGTCGACATTCTTGAGCTCGGCGTTGAGCCGGATCGGCTCGCGCGCCAGGGTCCCGTAGAACGTCGTGGGCTGGCCTTTCTTCTCCGAGCCGTACTTGGGGTTCGCCTTGATATGCCACCCCAGCAGCTCGAACGCGGTCATCGCCAGATTCTTGCCCGTGGTGATGGCGCCCCAACCGCCGATCGAATGAATGCGGATCGACACCGAGCCCTCGGGCATCAAGTTGATGTTGCCGACCGAATCGAGGGCGAGCTCGGAGATGTCCGGATAGGCCTCGAGCAGACGCTCTTGCCAGATCTGCAGCTTGGGCAGCCGCGTGCCCTTACGCACAAAATCGACCCCGAGATAAAACGTCCGCTTGCCACGGCCGCCCGGCAGCATGTTCTCGACGGCCGCCACTAGGTCGCCCGGTTGCAGGTCGCGCGATCCCAGGCCGAAAACGCCCGAGTAGAACACGGGCACCTGCTCGGGCTTGCAGGCGGCGAGCTCGGGGTACGGCGGCTTGCCGTTGCCCGCGTGCGTGTTTTCCACCGCCTTCGCCATCGCGGCCCGCACCTCGCGGACGATGGGCAGATCCACCGCCAGCGGCTGATCCGTACGCTCCAGCACCGCCACCGCCTTCTTCCCCTTCAGCAGACGGGTGATCAGGTCGGCCGGGAACGGCCGGAACATCGTCAGGTTGAGGACGCCGACCTTGAGGCCCCGGCTGTCACGCAGGTAATCGGCGACGGCCTCGGCGTTCCACACCAGCGAGCCCTGCCCCAGAATCACGTATTCGGCGTCATCGAGCCGGTAGCCCGAGGCACGCGCATAGCGGCGGCCGGAGAGGGCGTAGAACTCCTCCATCGCCTGGTCGGTCAGCTGCGGCAGGTGGTCGAAGAAGAACGGCCGCTGGGCCGCGACGCCTTGGGCGTAGCTGTCCTGGTTCTGTACCACTCCGATCATGGCGGGGTAGTCGAGATCGAACATCTCGGGAATCCGGCGCCGCTGATCACCGAACACCATGCGTTGAGCGGGAGTCGGCGATTCGATGATATCCGAGGGGTCCCCGAGGTATTCCTTGACCAGCTCGCGCTCCGGAAGCATGACCGACTCGATTACGTGGCTGGTGAGGAAGCCGTCCTGAGCGCAAACGCCGGGGTTCAGCGACAGCTCGGCGATCCGGTGCGCGATCAAATTGAGGTCGGCGATCTCCTGAACGTTCTTTGCGAAGAGTTGGAAGAATCCCGTGTCGTCGATCGCATGATAATCGTCGTGCCCCGCGTGCACGTTCAGCGCGTGCTTGGTCATCGCCCGGCAAGCGATGTTGAGCACATACGTCAGCCGCTTACCCACGGCCGCGTAGAGCGACTCGTGCATGTAGGCGATGCCCTGGCCACTTGAGAAGTTGGTGGCGCGCAGACCTGTCATGCTCATCCCGGCGGTGACGGCCGCGGCCGCGTGCTCGCCCTCGGGCTCGAAGAAGATGAGCTTCCGGCCGTTCACGTTCAGCACCCCGGCTGCCACGGCGGCTGCCCAACCCTCACCCATCTGGGTCGATGGGGTGATCGGATAGGCACCGGCACCTTCGCTTGCCGCGGTCTCCATCGCCACGACGGCCTCGCTCCCGTCCACCGCCACACGGGTGCCGGGATACTTGGCCGCCACCGGTTTCGCTTTCTCTCCCCTCAGTTTCATGCGACTTCACTCCGAGCAGGTTGGGGCGTTTCGACGAACTGCTGATCTTCGAGCCAGACGATGGCGCCCGTCGGGCAGCGCACCGTCGCGCTCGGATCGGCGAGCTCGTTCTTGGTGTAATCGATGATCGCCAGGCCGTCTCTCATCTCGATCAGGCCGGGCGCGGCGTCCTGTGCGCAGAGCCCGCAACCTGTGCAGGCGACCTTGCACAGCTCCTCCGCTTCTTCACCCTCGAGCAAGCTCTTGCACTGAACGATCAGCATGTGATCGAGGGGCATGATCGTGAACAGGTCGCGAGGGCAGACCTCCACGCAATCCTCGCAGGCCGTACAGCGGTCCGGGATGACCACGGGAAGTCCGTGACCGTTCATATAGATCGCATCGTAGTCGCAGACGCGCTCGCAGTCGGCCAGGCCGAGGCAGGCCCAGGGACAACCCTTTCCGCCCGCCGCCACCGCCGCTGCGGCACCACACGTCTCGATGCCGATGTACTCCGCTTGTTGGATGGCGACATGTGCGCCACCCGCGCACAGCAACCGAGCCACCCGCTTTACCGCCTCGCCGGCCTCCACACCGAGGTAGTCAGCGATGTCGATGACGTCATCCCGGCCCAGCTGCGTGCACTGAGCCGGCTGCCTCTGGCCCGAGACCAGCTCCTCGGCGAACGACCGGCAACCCGCGGCGCCACAGGCACCACAGTTCGATCCCGGCAACAGCTCGGCCACAGCGGTGATGCGGGGGTCTTCCCAGACCCGGAGCCTCTGGTTGGCCACGGAGATCAACACGGCGAATACGAGGGCGACGCCCCCGAGGATCAGTACCGAGATCGCGATCGACTCGAGGCTCATCTGCTACTCGAGTTGAGTTAGATCGGCCTGGCTCAGCAGCCACGCCGCCAATTTGTTTACCGGATCCTCGTCCGCCGCCGCCGCCGGAGCCACGGCATCCGCAGCTTGCCTGGCCGCCGAGGCCGAGGCCGCCGCCGTGCCCGGCACCACCGGCGCCGCAGCGGCCATGGCAACGAGCATGTCCAGCTCGTCCTGCTGCTGCCTGGCGCTCATGCCGCCAAGGCGCTGCTTGGGCGCCGTCTCCGGGACGTAAAACAGCTCGAGCCGGCGGGACGGCTCGGCTCCGCCTGCCGGATCGTGGATGAAACGGGCCGCTCCCTCGGAGACGAGCGCGGCGACGGCAGGCCCCGTGAAAGCCGAGAAGCGGTCGAGGCCGGTATCGTCCGCGGTCTGCAGCACGAAGGTCGACGGGGTGATGAGTCGTACCAGCGGGGCCGGCGTCATCGCGCCGCGCACGACCAGCACCAGCTTGACGTTGCCGTCGAGAAACTCCGCCAGCTCCGCCGCGCGGAGATCCGCGCCATCGACCTCGACGACCAATGGCGGCGCCAGCTTGCGCTCGGCGTCGTTCCACCTCTCGAAGCTCAGAGGCTCGAAAAGCCTCTCGGCGCCGTTGGCATTGAGGCGCCCGCTTGTCGCCATGCCGGCCACGCGGGCAGCGGCAAAGGCGCGACCGATCTCGGAACAGCGCTGGGCGACGGCGTCGCGCAGGCGTTCTCCGGGCTTGACGCTGATCTGAAAGAGATCGTCGCCACCCGCGGCGATCACGCGCAGGATGTCGAATGCTTTTTCGACTTTGCGCAGCCGCTCCGGATCCTCGGGCCCCGAGTCGCTGAGCAACTTGGCGTAGCGGCCGAAATCGATGCGACCCACCGCGAATTCCCCGAGCCCGGCAGCGACGCTACCGTCGCCGGGCTCGCGGCTGGGCCTGTGGGTTGCCAGGTAACCGCGCACGTCTTCGACGGTGCTCACGACCGTCGACCGGTACCGCTCGATCGGGACGGCCAGGGCACGCAGGGCCGTTTCGATCCGCGGGTCAGACGGCATAGCGATCCAGCTCCTCGTCCAGCAGCTTCAAGCGCTCCTCGGCGGTGTGCGCCACAAGCCGGCGCAGATCCTCGTAGCGCGGAAGCTCCTCGTTTCGGTAGAACAGCCCGATCCGCACCCGCTTGCTGGTCTCCGCCAAGCGCCGCGCTTCGTTCAGGTCGCTGGGGTCGTGCCTTAGTTGGTTCTTGTAGATGTCATCCAGCTCCGGCACGTGTATGCCATCTTCATGGATCAGCAGCTCAATCACGTCCGGCTTGCGCACCGCCTCGTCGAAGATCGATGCCGTGTAGACCGGGCAGCGCTGCAGGATCCTGACGAAGGCAAAGCCTTTGTGGTGATACGCAGCTTTGAGCGTCGCGTAGAGGTGCGACGGAATCCACTCGGCCGTCTGAGCCACGAAGGAGGCGTTCGTCACTCCCAGCGTCGCCGAGAGCGGATTCAGCGCCTGCAGGTAGCTGCCACGCGGCTGCGTGTTGCTCGGATAGCTCATCGGCGTCGTCGGCGACGTCTGTCCCTTGGTCAGCCCGTACATGTTGTTGTCGAGCAGCAGCGCCACCATCTCGGCGTTGTAGCGGATCGCGTGAACCCAGTGGCCCGCGCCGATGGAACAGCAGTCGCCGTCGCCCATCACGGTGAAGACGTGCAGCTCGGGCCGCTCCAGCTTGATGCCCGTCGCCACCGGAAGAGCGCGACCGTGGAGGCCGTGGAACCCGTACGTCTTCAAGTAGTGGGGGAAACGGCTGGAGCAGCCGATTCCCGAGACGAAGACCGTCTCCTCCGGCTTCAGCTGCTCCTCTTCGAGCAGTCGCTGTACCGCAGTCAGGATGCTGTGGTCGCCGCACCCGGGGCACCAGCGGGCCACCGCCCCCTGGTAATCCTCGAGCTCGAAGGTGCGGTCGTCGATGATCCCACAGCTCAGCAATGAACAACCGTAGTGCGTCATACCGCCGCTCCCACCGCGAGTCTCTCGCGAATCGCCGTCAAGATGTTAGCCGGGCGCAGGGGCTGCCCGGGCACCCGCGACCAGCAGTCCACGTTTGCGAGCGTCTGAGCCCGCAGCAGCAGGCACAGTTGAGCCCAGCGCCGGTTGGCAGGGGTGATGAATGGATCTTTCGGGTCGTCGCTGTAATTGATCTCCACCGTCATCACCCGCTCGAAGCGGCCGAAGATCTCTTTCAGTCCCGGCGCCAGCGGCGACAGAAACGTGAGGTGAAGCGACGACACCGACAGGCCCTGCGCGCGGGCCCGATCCACCGCCTCCTCGATCGCCCCCCGCGTACTACCCCAGCCCACGACCAGCAGGTCGCCAGAATCGTCGCCATGCACGATCGGTGGCTTGAGCGTGTGATGCAGGACGGCCAGCTTGCGGCTCCTCATCTGGCAACCGCGCTCATGACTCTCCGGATCGTAAGCGACCGTGCTCCACTCCGTGTGCGAGAGTCCGGTCGCCGTGTACATCCCGCCCGGCTGGCCCGGCACCCGGCGCTGCGAAAGCCCCGTCTGCGCGTCCCAGTCGTAGGGCGGCTTGTTTTCCTGGATCGGGCCGAGGCTGACCGGCGCCTGTTGCCAGCGCGGGTCGAGCCGCGGGCGCCGAAACGGCTGCACGCCCGTAGCCAGGTTGGCGTCGCTCAGCACGATCACCGGCAGCCGCAAGTTCTCGGCGATCTTGCGCGCCGTGATCATCACGTGGAAGCACTCCTCGATGGTCGCGGGCGCGAGAACCACGTGCGGCGAATCGCCATGCTGCCCGAACAACGCCGCCAGCAGATCCGACTGCTCCACCTTCGTGGGAAGCCCTGTGCTCGGACCGCCTCGCTGGACATCCACCACGACGAGTGGGACTTCGAGCATCACGGCGAGACCCAGAAATTCCTGCTTGAGTGAAAGGCCCGGCCCCGAGGTGATCGTGAACGCGACCTTACCGGCGAAAGAAGCGCCGATGGCGACGCCGACGGCGGCGATCTCGTCCTCGGCCTGGTGCACCACGCCGCCGAAGCGGTCGAACACCTCGCCCAGGTAGTGCGAAGCCGAGGTGGCCGGCGTGATCGGGTACATGGCACACAGCTCCATACCCGCCGCCACCGCGCCCATGCCGATCGCTTCGTTGCCGTTCATGACGACCATCGGCACCTCCGACTTCACCGTGGGCACCTCAATGCGGAAATCGAGGTTCTTCTCCGCCCACTGATAGCCGAGCTCCATCAGCTGCACGTTGCGCTCGTAGACCTCCTCGCCCTTCTTGCGGAACTGATGGGCGATCTGAGCACGAATCAGCTCGGTATCCCGGTCGTAGATCCACGCCAGCAGGCCCAGAGCGAACATGTTCTTGCCCCGGCGCGCGTCGTCCACGACGGTAAGACACTGCTCCTCCATCGGGACCTCGACGATCCGATAACCGTGCTTCGCGAGTTCCTCTAATCCCTCACGCCACTCTTTCTGAATATCCTCGTCGGCGTGGGTCGCCCACATGTTCTCCAGCAGGATGATTGCATCCTCGGCCAGCGCGCCAAGCTCCACGCGCCCGACCAACACCTGCTCGTTGAAGGCGACCACCAGATTGGTCGCGTCGCCCCAGTTCGTGACCTCCTCGGTGCCGAAACGGACCCGGTTGCCGCTCCCACCCTCCTTGTTCCGGGGGGGCGGCTGGATCTCGGCGGGTATGATCTCCACCGTCCAAACGCCGTTACCCATCTTGGCGCAAACGGTACCAAAAATCTGCCCGCACTTCTGAGCACCCTCGCCGGAATCGGAGACGATTTCCACCGTATGCTCCGGCACCCGGATAATCTCCGGCTTTCTCCCCGTCTTCGACTTCCGAGAGCTCTTCTTCCCGGTCACACGCGCTTTAGTGGTCACTTTTACCTCGGGTGTCATGCCCGGCCCGTCCTCGCCGCTACCCATCTCGCCCCGCTCGGTCAAGCCTCCACGCAGCGCCGCAACAGCGTCAGCATCGCCGCCGCCTCACAGCGCATCGGAAAGCTCCGCCGGGAGCGCAGCCAGCGCAGCCCCGTATAATGGATGATAGCAATGGCCATGTCCGCCAAAAGATCCGGCCGGAACGGCCGCTCGTTGCCCTCGCACCCCGCCTGGTAAAACAGCTCGGTCAGCCGACTTCGCAACAGCTCCCGGGTCGCCTCCGCCTCGCGCTGCGCCTCTGCTGAGATCCGCGCCGCCTGCCCGCTCAGAATCATCAGCGGGCTGCCGCCCGTGTCCTCCAGAAAGGAGACCACGTCCAGCACCAGACCCTCCAGCTGATCCCAGGCCGCGCCCGGCGCCCGGAACTCGGCGACCCGGCGGGCCAGCGTCTGCGACTGGTACTTGAAGGCCGCCGAGAGCATCTCCTCCTTAGAGGCGAAGTGTCGGAACAACGTCGCCTCCGAGCACCCCACCCGCTGCGCCAGGTTCGACGTCGTCCAGGCGTGCAGTCCCTCTTCGGCGAGGATTCCGAGCGTCGCCGTGACGATCTCCGCCCGACGCTCCGTCCGCGACTTGTTCTTGCGCGGAGAAGCCGGGGTTTCGTCCCCATCTCGCGACTGGGCGCCGGGCAGTGGCCGAACCGTGCTCACCGGACCTCCAGCTTGTAGGCGGCGTGACAGGCCACCCAGTTTCCGCTCAGCCGCCCGGTACTGCTCACGCTCTGGGACACATCGCCCCAACCTGCGCCCGATCCCGGCCCGAACGCGACCGCACCCGACCCGAGCAGGGCCGGCGGCGCCAGGGAAAAACCCTTGCATTTAGCTACTTTCATACGGAATCTCCCGGTGCGCGCCCGTGGGAGTGAGTACTTACTTTCCGCAGGGGGAGGTGCAAGAAGGTGGCCAATCGGGAGACCGCCGGGAAGTGCGGCCTCTACAACCTTACAACTTAGACCAAGCCTGGGGTCTACGGAACCTCCACCAGGCCACCGCCGTGGGAACGACCGTCCAGAGGAGCAGGAAGCCCAGACAGAGGAGGATGACCCCCTCCGAGCCGAGGGCGCTGGCCCAGCCTCTTCCCAGCGGCCCCAGCAGACTCCCGTCGCTGTCCAACCCAGCGATGACGGCGAGCCGAAACGCCTCCACGGGGTTGCCGAACGCCCAGACGCCGAGCACCAGCTTCGGCAGCCCCCAGCGGAGCGTGGCGCCCATGACACCCAGCGTCCCGAGGCCGATGGCTACGATCCAGACGACGAGGCCGGCGCTGGTCGCGCGGCTCCGGGTTCCCGCGAGCACCGAGCAGAGGAGACCGACGGCGACGAAGGCCTCGGCAAGCAAGAGGGTGAGCGCGAGGAGGAGAGCGATCAACCACCAGGGGGTGCCGTTGAGGACGGCCACCGCGCCGGCAAGGCCGAAGCCGAACAGCAGCGACAGCCAGACGGCCAGGCTCACGCCCAGCCATTTCCCCCAGAACAGCTCGCTGAAGGATATCGGCTGGCTGACGAGGTATTCCAGGCTCCCGACTTCCCGTTCGCCCGCGATGGCGGCGGTGGCCGGGAAGAGCGCCATGAGCGGCACGAAGAGTAGAGCCAGGTGTACCAGCCCGGCCATCACCTTGGCGAAACCGCGATAGCCATAGATCTCCGATCCGCTCAGCCCGAAGAGTGTGAGGGCGAGGGCGCCGAGCAGGAAGACAGCGGAGTAGACCAAGAACCAGCGAGAGCGCAGCGATTCCCCGAGCTCGCGGCGCACCAGAGCGCCAATAATCGTTACGCGGCTCACCCTTCCCTCCCGCCGAAGAAGCGCTGGACGATCTCTTCCAGCGAGGGGCCCACGACCCAAAAGTCCTCGATTGGTATCTCGGCCCGCTGCAAGTCCGCCAAGGCCTCGACGCGATCCGCGGCCGGGAGCTGGACGGCCAGGTGGGTGCCGTTGGCGACTACCGCGCCCACGCCGGCCCGGGCGCTGAGCGTATCGCACGCTTGATCGCGCCGCTCCCCGCTCGTCCTCACCCACAGCCAGCTCTCGGCGCCTGCGCGCCCCCGCAGGTCATCGAGGGAGCCCTCGAACACCCGGCCTCCGCCATGCAGAATCCACACGCGGTCGGTCACCCTCTCCACCTCGTCCAGCCGGTGGGAGGCGAGGAGCACCGTCGTTTCGGGGCTCACCTCGCGCAGCGCTCTTAGGAACTCGCCCCGCGCCCGCGGGTCGAGGTTGGCCGTCGGCTCGTCCAGCAGCAAGACCGGTGGATCGGCGGCGAGTGCCATCGCCAGCAACGTCTTCTGCAGCATGCCGCCGGATAGCTCCCGTGGCGTCAACTCCGCGATCTCGGACAGGCTGAGTCCCAGCGCGTCCAGCCGCGCCGCGATCGCTGCCGCCGGAATTCCCCGCAAGGTGGCGAAGAACTCGATCATCGTTTTCAGATCGAGCGAGAACAGCGGCGGGCGCTGTGGCACGTAGCCGATCAAGCGGCGTACACGCTTTCCGGCGCTGGCGACGTCGATGCCATCGATCTCGATCGTCCCATCGAACGAGAGCAGCCCCATGACGCAGCGGAGCAGCGTGGTCTTCCCCGCCCCGTTCAGCCCGAGCAAGGCGAGCCGCTCACCTCGCTCGACTTTGAAGCTGAGGTCATCGAAGACGGCTCGCGCGCCGAACCGCTTGCTGAGCCCCTGTGCCTCGATCACAGCGACCACCTCCAGGCTCCCCAGGCCGCGAAGGCGGCGAGACCGAGCCCGACCGCTGCCATCGCGGCCCCGCCGCGGGCCGGCCGGCGTTGCGTGCCGGCTCCGGCCCCGACCCCAACGTCCGACGGCGGCGGGCGATCGGTGCCGACCAGGGGCGCGGAATCGACGACGATCGGTTCGGGCTCCAGCAGCGGAAAGAATCGGCCCAGCGCGTCCAGGGCGAGGGCCGCCGGGCTGAGCTCGAACAGGCGCAGGTCGGGGTGCCGGGCGAAGAGATCGTCCGACAGCCGGTCGATACGATACGGCGTGTCGAGCCGCCCGTCCCCGTCGTCGTCCCAGGCGGGCGCGACATCCCAGTGGTTGCCCGTCCAAGCGTTGGCCAGCGCCGTACCGCCACCCGACACCGATACATCGCGAACGTTGCCGACAAAGCTGTTCGCCGCGAAACGGTTAGAGCGCACCGAAGGCATCAGGTTCACAGCCACGTCATTGAAGGCGAGAATGTTGCCGTCGATTCGGTTGTGCGCGTCGGTCAGACTCGGAGAGTTGTCGAAGTACAACCCCACCCGGTTCTGCACCACGAGATTGCCCGTCATCTCGATCCGGTCCGCGTCTTTCAGCCCGACGCCAAAGCCGCTGTGGCCGCTGGCTTGGGCGAAGATATTGTTCCAGAGGGTGATGTCCGTCGAGTACATGATGAATGCGGAGACGTCGTTGCGTGCGAACTCATTACCTTCGAAAAGATTGTCGCTGCTGTACATGTAGTGCAGCCCGTAGCGTCCGTCGGTCACCAGGTTGTCACGAAACTCGAGGCCGTGGCTGAAATAGATGACCACGTCCCGCATTCGCCGGACGACGTTGCCTTCGACCCGCGCATCGTGGCTGGCCCAAAGGCGGATCCCGTCGCCCCGCCGGCCTAGAGGCCGGTCCTTTCCGGTCACGGTGTTGCCGACGACCCGCGAGCCGTCGCTCTCCTTCAGGTAGATGCCGAACAACACGTCGCCCAGGCGATTGTCTCGGATCACGCACGAGTCCGCTGTAACCAAGACGCCGGCGTCCTCCTGATCGAGCAAACGCCCGGAGCCGCGGATGTCGAAGCCGCTGAGGACAGCCGGCGCCCGGAGCGCGACGACGGTCCCCTCTCCGCCCCCGTCGATCGTCGGCCGCCCCTCTCCGATCAGCACCACAGGAAGCTCGACGACAATCCGCTCTCGATACACTCCGGCGGCAACGCGGATCGTGTCGCCGGGACGCGCCGCCGCCAGGGCGGCGCCGATCGATCGGTACGGCGCTCCGGCCCCCACTTGCAGCGTTTGCGCTGCCGCCAGCAGTAACGGCAGTAGACTCATGCTGAGGCCGTTCTCGCGATCTTACGCCGCCGCCGCCGCCATTCGATGACCAATGCGACGGGGCCGAGCGTACCCGCGAACGTCATGAGTAGGGCGCCGGTCGCGGGCCAGCTGGTCACGGTGAAGTTCGCCACCTGCGTCGTTCCCAAAAACTTCGGCGTGAACGGCTGAATACGTATGGGTGCCGTGGGCGCGAGATTGTTGCCGTACTCGTGCAGCCAGTGCTGGAAGTCGGCCAGCATCACCACCCCGAAGATCACGAAGTCGATCCACCCCAATGCGGCGACCTCCACCCGTGCCGCCAGCGCCGCCAGCACCGCCAGCCCCAGAAAGCGCAGGATGAAGAAGGGGATGAAACGGAACTCGGGGAACTCGTCCGGCTCGATCTCCTGCATCCCGATGTAGTGGTTCAAGGTGTTGACTTCCTGGATCTCGCCCGACACCTCGTAAGGGTAGATGACCAGCGAGAGGCCCTGCGGATACTGCGGGGCGTGCAGCGTGATCTTCCACACCGGGAGGAAGGCCGCCGGCACGAGGAGGAGAGCTGCCACGGCCACCATCAGGCGGGTCGACCGTGACAGCTCTCCTTGGAAGAGATCGAGCGGATTCATCCTCACGTGCTCCCGCTCACCAGCTTGCTGGCCAGCACCGCGGCGGTGCCGGCTTTGACGTAGTACTGCCAGGCCATGTTGCCGGTGTTGGCCGCCTTCGTATAGTCCTCGGCTTCCATCGCCTTTCGGGCCGACTCGAGCGCCTTGGCACCCTCGCCGATCCAGTGCCGGGCGTCCACGACCTGGTCTTTCGCCACGGCGTGCTGCTCGGCACCCGCCTCAACGGCGCTGGCCAGCACCCCCTCCACCAGCGCCCGTACGCTGTCCGCCTTGGCGATCCAGCTCTCGGCCTTCGCTTTCGCCTCTTCGGCCTCCTGCTGCTGGGGCGCGCCCACCAGGGCGCGCCCACTCAACAGCAAAAGAGCCGCAACGGGAAGTGCGAGCTTCTTCATCGCTGGTCTCCTATACCAGGTTTACGGCTCCACGAACAGGTAACCCGTCATCTCCAGGTGCAGCGCCGAGCAGAATTCGCTGCAGTAGAACGGGTAAACTCCCGCCTCGTCGGCGACGAACTCGATGATGTCCGTCTCGCCGGGCTCCAGGCTCACATGGATGTTGTATTTGTCGATGGCGAAGCCGTGAGCCGCATCACGCGCCCGCTCCACGCTCGACAGGTGAATCCGCACCCGGTCGCCCTTCTTCACCTTGATGTGCTCTGGGGTGAAGTGGCTGCGGATCGCCGTCATGTAGACGTCCACGGTGTTGCCACTGCGGACGATGCGCTCCTCACCCGATTTGACCGCGTTCGGGTAGGCCTTCATCTCGTGTGCATCGTAGCCGCCCTCTGGATAGACCAGCCAAGGATCAAGCTTGTCCGCCTTGATGATCTGCCCGTAGTGTGGCTCGCCCACGCCGATCGGCAGGTCATAGAGCAGCTGCATCGGCTCACCCGAGATGTCGATCAGCTGGAAGTTCTGTGGGTGCAGCGGCCCCACTGGATGGAACCGGTCGATCGACCACTTGTTCATCGCCACCAGGAAGTTGCCGTCCGGTGAACGCGTGTCGCCCTCCGCCGTCGCCAGGTGACCGATGTTGTAGTGGACCCCGATCTTCTCCTTGAGTGTGAAGTCCTCGAGACTCCATTTGGCTACCGCCGACTCGATGAACAGCGAGGTGTAGGCGTTGCCACGCCCGTCGAACTGCGTGTGTAGCGGCCCGAGCCCTAGCTCTACCTGAGCCTCCAGCACCGCGTCGAAGTCGAGGATCGGCACGTTGAAGGGATCGCGGCCCGAGAACGTCTGGTTGGCGATCGCGTTCTGGATCTTCTCGATCGAGTAGATCGAGACGTGAGGATCGAGCTTGCCGGCCGCGACGATGAAGCGACCATCCGGAGTGACGTCGGCGCCGTGAGGGCTCTTCGGCTCGGGGATGAGGTACAGTAGGCCCTCGCTAACCGAAACGTCCAGCGGGATGACGTTCATCCCCTGAATCTGACGCACACCGCGCCGCGACTGGAACACCTGCTCAGCCTCTTGCCAGTTGACCGCGTGCAGGTAGTCCATGTCGTTGGCGGAAGCACCGACCTCGAACGCCGGATTGCCGCTCTCGATGCCGCCCGTGGCCATCTCGGTGTTGAACGAGCCGAGGAACACCCAGCCCATCGACGGGCCCTTCCCCGCGTCCGCCAGGTCCTGCCAGTAGGGCGGCAGCTCGAGGCTGAACGAGCGCGCCGGGTCGATGCGGCCCGCCGCGCGGTCGAACTTCCAGAAGGTGACCACGCCGCGATAGCGCTCGCGGTACTGGCTGATGTCCACGTAGCTGCCATCGAGCGGTATGGCGTACTGGCTCGACTGGATCACGTACTCGGTGTTCGGCGTCACGAAGGTCGCGCCGTGATCCGCGCCCATCAGCGGGTTGTGCAGGATCTGCTTGGTCTCGAAGTCCCTCAGCGAGATCCCCGCTACGCGCGCGTTCGCCTTGTCGTCGATGAACAGGAACTGCCCGTCGTACTCGCCGTCGGTCTCCGAGATCGCCGGGTGGTGCGTGTCCCCCCAGAGCACGTCTTTGCCGCGGATTCGGCCACCCTCGAGAATTTTCATGGTCCCGTCCCCATAGCCGTAGCCCTGCCACGGCTCGGGCGTGAAGGCGGCGATCAGTTTGAGCAGCCGCATCGACGGCAGCCCGATCACCAGCACCTGCCCCGAGTGGCCGCCGGACGAGAACAAGATGTACTCGTCCATCTTTCCAGTGGGCATGTAAGTCTTGAGCGCGGCCGTAATGTCCGCCTCGGTCAAGCCGCGCGCCTGGGCGATGGCACCCACCGATTCTCCCGCGGGCCCACGGGCACACGATTGTGGCCCGATGATCACCAGAGCGATCACCGCCAAAGCCACCAAACCCCAGATACTCCCTTTCGCTTTCATCGGTTCGTGCAGCTCCTCCCCTTTTTGTTCTTGTGATTATCGAGAAGATTCGCCCCAACGCCGCCGGCACGACGGTCTGGCGCGGACCACTCCCTGGCGCAGGCCGTCACGGCGGCTCACCACCTTGCACGAGGTTTAGCTTGGCCTGAATGGCGAGCTGCTGGGTGCGTGAAATCAAGGTCGTAGAACGGGCCGACGAGGTTGAGGCCTCGAGGCTGGGGCTTTCACACGTTTGTCATGCTAATATGAGAATAGAGCGCGCGCAAGCCGCCTCGATAACCCCACCCCAACGCCGCCACTCCAAACCCGGCGACTGATTCTCACTGCGAGAGCGGCGATAGCTCGCCCATCAAGGCTGGTTCCCAGCGCGCGCCGCGTCCTCTCGTTTGAAATAGGCGAGAAGGGCAAGCGCATCGTCACGGCTCACCCCTTGGTTGGCCATCGGCGTAAAGTACTCGGCCAACAGCTGCTTGGCCGTCGCGTTGCTGGCCAACATCGAATCCGGGTTGGTGATCATGCCGACGATGAAGGCGTCGTCTCGGCGCTCGCTCACGCCAGCCAGGTCGGGGCCCACCAGACGACCCCCTCCCAGGGTGTGGCAAGCGATGCACCCTTTGGATTGCATCAGCGACTCGCCCCGCGCGGCCAGCGCCGGATCGGTTCGCACGGGTGCCTCGTCAGCCTGCTCTTCCCCGCCACCACAGGCCCAAACATACGCCGTCACCGCCAGGATCAGTACCATTCCCCGCGCTGCTCTCACGCTCGATCCCTCCTCAGTGGTCCAGGAGCCATAACTCTTCTTGCCGGGATTGTCGTCTTTTTCAGCGCTCAATGTGACGGTCAGCGGCGCCGAGGACAACCGGGCTTCGCTCGTCGGGCCGCCCTAGCGCTCCCAGTCCGGCCCGGCCTCATGAGTCCAGGCGCTCATAGACCGACACGTGCTGGCTGCTCGTGGCGGTGAACGGCTCGCGCTTCCAGCTCCCCCAACGTTCTCTCAGCCGCAGGCCGGCGATCCGCGCCATCAGGTCGAGCTCCGACGGCCAGGCGTAACGTATCTTCAACGGAAAAAGCCTCACGCCGGTTTCCGACAGCACGACGTGTCGGCTCTCCACCTCTTGCCGAACCGGATCATGGCGCGACATCTCGTAACGAACGGCATCATCCTCGAACGCCTCCACCGAGCTGCGCTGCCCCCGATCGAACCGGCCCAGGTCGGGGACGAAGGCTTCGATCACGAACACGCCTCCGTCGCTCAGCTTGGCCGCGACGTTACGGAAACAGCGGAGTTGCTCCTCCTGGGTGAGCAGAGCGAAGATCGTGTTGAAGGCGATGAATACAAGTGAAAAGCGGCCGTCGACCTCCACATCGGCAAAGTCGCCGATGGTGACCGGCACGGCATCGCCGTCGGGCTTTTCTCGCAGCTTGGACACCATCGCCGGAGACGCATCGATGCCTTGCACTTCAAGACCACGGCGCACCAAGGGGAGGGCGATGCGCCCCGTGCCGATCCCCAGCTCCAGCACCGGACCTGCGCTGGCGAGCCGGGCCAGACACTCGACGGCCGGCTCGGCGTCGATCGACGGGTACCAAGCGTCGTAGAACTCCGCCATCAGTTCGCCGTAGGTCGCGCTATCGTATCGCGGCACGGTCTGGCCTCCTTTTTCGGCCTTCAGTCCTATGGGCACCGTCTTGGACATGCAACATTGGACATTGCTAATTCGACATTCAACATTGGACATTAAATGCCTGCCATTCATCATGCCCAATGCTCAATTCCCAATACTCAATGTTCAAGTGATTTCTCGCCCCTAGCGATCCCTATGGTACGACGCCCCCACCTCCTGTGGGAAGTTGCAGCCCGACGACCGCAAAGTTCGCCGGGCGCGGCGGCAGCAACAGGCCGGTCATACTGGGGGCTGGGCTCTTACAGGGTCTGCTTCTTGCACCTTTGTAAAGAGAATCACTTCGCCAGCGGCCCGGCCGGGGGCGAAGGAACTGGTATCCCGCCCTGTCGGCCCGCCGCTCTAGAGTCGGGGCCGCCTTCG
>CAYGCC010000019.1:0-4475 GCA_964348165.1 uncultured Gemmatimonadota bacterium
CCCCCCGGCAGATCGTCCAGTGGCGTCGTGAACGCACCCTCCGCTGCACCGCGTACGTCGCCCTCAAAGGCAACGACCGCGTCAAAATCGGGCGTGCCAGCCAGATGTACGAGCTTGCCGCCGCGCACGGTGCGCAGCCCGCAGAAGCCGCGGGCGCCCTCCGCGATCACGCACTCGTTGACGCAGAGGTTGCAACGGACGCCGCCGTCCTGGCGCGGCGGCCGGGTCGGCAGGCCGAACGCGGCCCGGGACTCGGCGTGTGCCCGCTCGATGTGAGGACGCGCGGCGGCGAAGCGATTACGGACGCAGTCGACGCAGACGCCCAGCGCCTTGGCGGGCTGCGGCACGCTGCGGCCACAGATTTGGCACTCGCTGTCGGACATAGTGCACTCCGACCGTTCTGTTTGCTGAGCGCATACTATCTCTTACCGCACAGGCGCACAAACGGACGGAGCGGCAGCGTCAGGGGCATCAACAACGCGACGCCCGGCGCGAGGCCGGGCGTCGCGGTTGGCGAGGTTCTTCAGTTGCAACCTTTCGGGCTCTCCGGCGAATTCTTGCAGCTGTTCAGTGTCGCCGTTACCGGCGCCGCAGCCCGCAAGTCCATGCCGGTCGTGTACCCCACGAAGACGCCTGGGATCGCGACGGGATTTCCTCCCATCGTAACCAGCTCATCTCCACGGGCCGCGTCGTTGTGCACAATCGCCGCGATCGCGCTGGCCCCGAGGGCGTTGCCAATCTTCATGTCGAAGCGACAGGCTCCCCGCTCGATCAGGGCGATCTTCCCCGAAGGGTCGTCCAGGAGTGGGTCCCAATCACACGCTCTGCCGATGTAGGTGACTTCGCCCGTGATCTGCCCCCCCGGCAGATCGTCCAGTGGCGTCGTGAACGCACCCTCCGCTGCACCGCGTACGTCGCCCTCAAAGGCAACGACCGCGTCAAAATCGGGCGTGCCATCGTACTGGCAGGTCACACGAGCATTTCCGGATGGTGTGCGCACCCACATACTCTCGTAGGTGACACTGATACCCCCCTGAACCAGGGTGCATCGCCAGCCGGTCAACCTCTCAGTGTTGGGAATCGGCGGAAGCCCCTCGAAGTGACAACTCAGGGTGGCATTCCCCTTCTCGTTGGGCGACCGGACTGCGACCACTTGAGTCGTCGTGTACGGCCCGAAGTAACAGAAACCATCCGGCTTGCCTTCGCCCGGGTTGGTGACGATGGCTCCCCCGCTTTGCGCCTGGTCGATGAGATCCATCTGGGGCGCGGCGACCTCTGCGTCAGGTGCCACCGGCTGACGGTCGCAGCCAACTAGTGACAAGCCGATCGTGACTCCGACGCAAATGATGAAGCCAGTGTGCTTCATTTCATCCCTCCTCTGACCGCGAACTAATTCTCACGGATCTAGTGCGGCATTGGACGCGCGGGGGAGCACGTTCCCGTCGCAGAAACCTCCTTGCCTTGGGGAATGGCGTGAAGATACCCCTTCTGGTCGCGGGTAGTGGCCAGTTTAGCAGGTGGGCAGGTCTGTGAGATGAAACCACCGCTGGGGTTCCCGTACGGCTAGACGGACTTCGCTGGATCCTCAGATCGTCAATCCGTACCGAGTTCATTATCCCGTTTGTAGCAGCAGGGCGCAAACGCTAGAGCGACTCCGTAGCAATAGCAGCGGTGAGAATTGCGCGGGGCGTGGCCTGTCCGGCGGCTCCCATCACCTGCAGCCAGGATCCGTTTAGGCACTCGCGGACCTCTTCCAGTCGAGGCTGTCGAGGACCTCGAGGAGCGAAACATCCCGTGGAAGTGGTCGATGTGATCGGGGGCGCTGTTCCCGCCGACGCCACGAACCTCGAAGCAGCGACAGCTGACGCGCCCGTGATGCGCCGATCCCCTATATCGCCGTTTAATGTGGGTGCCTGAGGCCAAGCCTCAGAGTGACCGCCTAGCGTCGCTCGGTTTCGGCACGCAGCAGCCGGTTCATCAACTCTATGTGCTCGTCGTTCAGCAGCCGGCCGGGCTGCGCGATCTTCGACCAGAGCTCGGCGTTGGTCATCTCCCGGTGGCAGCCCATGCAGAGGCCCGTGCGTTCCAGCCGGTCGCGCTCGCCTGCGTTCAGCGCCCGCGACAGCGGCCAATGCGTGCCCACGGTCTGCACCTGGTTCCCTTCCCGGTCGACAATGGTCGACCAGTCGTGCTTGAGATCCGGGATCGCCGGGATCTGCACCTGATGGCGCTTCGGGATGATCTCGCCGGTTCGCTGGTCCATCAGGTCCTCGACGATCGGCTGGGCGTAGCGGTTCTGGAACACGCCGCCGGCGATACCGTAGCCCAGCGCCTTGGGATTGTTGTGACAGCTCTCGCAGCTCCGCGCTGCACGCTGCGCCGAGTGCGGCTGCACCGGTGCCATGTCGATGGCCAGCGGGGCCTCGCTCTGTCCGATCGCCCTCGCCTCGTCCTCGGAGCGGGCGATGCGGTTGAGGCTGACGTTCTGACCGTCACGACCGACCACCGTGTAAGCCACCTGGCACCCCGGCATCAGCGGTGTGACCCGGCCCTCGCCGTTCACGCCGAGCACCGGTTCCTCCCAGCGCAGGTAGGAGCGCGTCTCGAACACCTTGCCCGGGCTGGTCCGGCCCGGCGCTCCCAATCGCGACTCGGAGGTCTGACCATCAGAGGTGCGCTCAGACCCCGAGGCCACCCAGTCGGTATCGCTATACGGCTTGCCCTCGGCGTCCTTGCCGTAGTTCACCTGCACGTGACAGCCGTAGCACTGCGGCACCCAGGAAGCGTGGCAGGCGTAGCATTCCAGCTTCTCCGCATGCGCCTCTACGCTCGCCATCGCCACGGCGGCGGCGGGACTCTTCCACGTCCCGCTCTCGTGCAGCGACTTGAGCACCGGGATCTCGAAATCGTTCCCCGTGGCCGAGTGGAGTATCACTCGTTCGCCGTCCTTTACCACGTTGCCGAAGGGGTTGCCACGCGCCGTCAGCAGAAAGCCGTCGGCCGCCTCGTAGACGGTCGCCATCTGCGTCTCAGCGAGCAGCTGATTCGTTAAACCCCGTGCCTGGCTGCTGAGACTCCGATTGAACTCTTCGCCGTACCCAAGCGGCAGCTCCCACGGATATCTGTCCGGGGTTCCGTGGCAGTCCGTGCACTCGATCTCCACCTGCGCCAGCGTGGTGCCGAAGATGTTGCCGTCCCCATGCATGTCCACAGTGGTGTGACAGTCCTGGCACAGGAGGCCGCCACGCGGGTTGCCGGGCCGGCTCTCCAGCTGATGATGCAGGTCGTCGGAGATGAACAGGTACTGCTTCGTGTGCAGCGGCGGCTGAGTGTTGCCCGAGGCGTCGTAGGGGCTCCCATACTCGAACTCCATCAGACCCTGGTAGGTCACGCCGATCCGCTTGCCGCGGTTGTGGCAGGAGTTGCACGACTCCACGGGGATGCCGCCACCCGCCTCGCGGGTGCCGTAGACCCTGTGCTTCAAGAGGTATCCCGGCTTCTCCTTGTCGATCGTCGGGTCGTTGCCCTCGTAGTAACCTTCGTTGCCGTAGAGGATGTGGCAGGCCGAGCAGCCCATACCCCGGTAGTCGCCACGGCGCTCGCGCCCGCGAACCCCGACGTGGCAGCGCTGACACTGCTGGCGCTGGTAAGTGATGCCGGCGAGGGCTGGGTTCTTTTCGATCTCCGCGACGGAGGGGTTGGGCAGCTGATCCAGTTTCGTCGGGAACTGCTCCGGATACGCCTTTATCAGCGCCGCCATGTAACTCTTGTACGCGTTGGTCCCCACGGTCGGCACGGGGCCATCGGTGTCAGCCACGGCGTAGTTCCCCCAGGGGACTTTGTAGTCCTGAACCTCGGCGACGCCCCACGTATGCAGGTTGCCCTGGATCTTCCCCGCCTCGGTGTTCATCAGAGCCCGCAACAAGCGGTCCGCGTATCCTGGATGACACTGGCCGCAGGTGTAGTTGGCCACCCAGATGCTCCCCGGGTCTCGGTAGAACTCGCGGGGGCCGTTGGCCGCCATGTTGGCGGGCGTGCCTTGATGGGCGGCCGCCGCCGTCGTCGCCTGCGGGTTGCCGCCGTGGCAGACGACGCACCCCTCCGCGTCGCCGTAAGCGGTCCCGAACCCGCGGATCAACGCGAGCATCCCGCTCCCTTCCTCACGGATGCTCTCGATCCCGGTGTGACAGCTCAGGCACCCCTCGGCGGTTGATACTGCTGCTGCCGCCGCCACCTGGTCGTCCGTCTGCGCGGCCTCTGGCCGGCAACCGGTCGCCAGAGCGGCGAGTGCAAGCCCGAGGGAAACCGCGATGGAGTTAGGCGAGTTCTTCGAGCCGCCGTGCAGCCGAGCGCGGCGCTTAGAAGTTCGCTTGCAGCGTGACGCGAGTTCGGACCTTGATGGCGTTCTCATCGTGGATCACTCCGCCGTTGGAGGCCAGGTTGTCGTCGATCTTCTTCTGCAGGTAGGTATCCCA
>CAYGCC010000020.1:0-7349 GCA_964348165.1 uncultured Gemmatimonadota bacterium
CGGAAGCTGGTCGAGCCGCCCCAGCAGAAGCCGATGGTCGCGTAGACCGGGCGCGCCGCCGGCAGCGACGTCGCATACTCCGCCGCCGCATCCAGACGCTGTTTGACCTCAGCCCGATCCAGTCCACGAATCAGCCGCACGGCGCCCTGCCGGTCCACCGATGCCGTGCCACCGCCACCCGGGCCCTTGCCGCTCAGCAGGTCCGGCGCGATGGCGATGAAGCCGGCGGCCGCCAGCTGGTCGGCCACACCGCGAATCCAGTCGGTGAGGCCGAAGATCTCGTGGATGACCACGACCACCGCCGCCCGATCGGCACGCTCCGGATAGACCACCCAGGCGGTGACGCTGTCGCCCGCGCCGGCGTAGTACTTCACCCACTCGCCGTGACGGGGCGAGCTGTCGAGCCGGGCCTCAGCTTCGTCGTTGGAGGCCGGCAGATCTTGCGCCCAGACTGTAGAGACGGGCAGCAGCAGGAGCGCCAGGCCAGCGATCAACACACAGCGACGTCCAGTTCGCACTTTTGACCTCCGCGAATCGTTTCTGTTTTCTAAGGTAGATACTTCTCGGGTATCGCAAGCTCGGGCGTCTCCGCCTCCCAGTAGATCGTCACGACCCACCAGCGCACGCCGTCGTTCATCAGCTGAAAACTGTTGATGCCCCGGGAAAACGGCCGCTCATCATCGGCTCGGTGCCGCGATTCGTAGGTGCTGAACGCGTGCGCGATGTGCCCGAAGCGCTCCGTCCGCCGCGCGATCTCGTTCTCGAAGAAGCCGTTCTCCATGAAATAGCCGCCCGCTCTGGAGATGTACCCTTCAACATCCATGGCGGTCTTCTGGAACTCTCCCTGCGGGTTGAAGCCGACGGCGATCAGCCGGGCCTCCGGGATGAACAGCGAACGAAAGCGGTCCCAATCCCGCACGCCCGCCGGTCCCGAGATGACGCTGTAGACGGTCGTGAGGATCGCGTCGATCGACGCCACATCGCCGGGGTGCGCCGTCGGCGGTTTGGCGGTCTCGGCGGTCTGCTGCGCCTCGACAGGCAGAGCGGCCAGGCCAAGGCAAGCCAGGGCCGTCAGCCAGATGGCCGTTCGCTTCAGCATGTATCAGTCCTCCAAGCTCCGGCGGTGTCTTGCGGTCAGGATCGCGACAATATCGACGACAACGCATGACCACGCCAGTCGGCGGTTCCGTCGACTGGCCCCGGCCCTGCAGTCCAGGCCTACGATCGCGAACCGGAGCTGTCGGCCCGGCGCGGGCCGTCTAGCGCCGCCTGCTAGGCGCGACTAGAATCGACGCACCGGGGGAGAGTTCCAGAAAACATACCGCGATCGTCGCGACTCGTCTGCCGAGTACCCGATGCGTTGCACAGCCAATTCGATGTCGAGACTCGGTACCCACTGTCGCCCTCAGGCCCGGAGCCAGAACATGATCCAGCGTTCAGCGTTCGCAGCATCCAGCGCCCTGCTTTCGGCCGTGCTGATTCTCTCGAGCAGCGCCACCGCCCAGGTCCCGAGCTTCGCAGAGGTGACGGGCCACGAGTTCGGCGAGCGGATCACGCAGCATCATCAGATGGTCCGCTACCTCGAATCGCTGGCCGCCGCATCGGACAGGGTCCGCATCGTGGAACAAGGCGCGACGTGGGAAGGCCGGGCCCTGCTGGTCGCTATCGTGACGGCGCCCGAGAACCATGCGCGACTCGATGCGGTTCGCCAGGCGGCCGAGCGGCTCGGCGATCCGCGCCGCACCACGCCCGAGGAGGCGACCGCGATCATCGCGGACCAGCCCGCCATCCTCTGGTATGGTGGCTCGATCCACGGCTTCGAGCTTTCGGGGAGCGAAGGGCTGCTCAAGCTTCTCGAACACCTGACGACGCGGGACGATCCGGCCACAGTTCAGGTTTTGCAGGAAGCGGTGGTCCTCATCGACCCGATGCTCAACCCCGACGGTCGCGATGCCTTCGCCCACCTGAACCACGAGAACATCGGGCGCGAGCCCAATCCGGAGCGCGACGACTGGGTCAACGACTTCACCTCGTGGCAGGCGCTCAAGTTCAGAACGGGCCACTACTACTTCGACACCAACCGCGACTGGTTCGCCCATACGCAACGGGAGACCCAAGCGCGGGTACCGACGATCATCGCCTGGCGTCCGCAGGTGGTCGTAGACGCTCACGAGATGAGCTCCAACGTCGAGTTCTTCTTCGACCCGGGCACCGACCCTTACGCGCCCTACTTCCCCGAGCACTCGCGTCGCTGGTTCGACATCTTCAACGCCGCTTACGCCGCCGCCTTCGATTCGGCGGGCTTCGAGTACATGACACGCGAGCGCTACGACTACTTCTATCCCGGCTACACGACGGCGTTCGGCGACTACCAGGGCGCGGTCGGTATGCTCTACGAGCAGGGATCGAGCCGCGGCCTGGCGATCACTCGCTTCGATCGCTCCGTGCGCACCCTCGCCGACGCGCTGGAACAGCAATACCTGGCCGCCTGGACGGCGGCACGCACCGCCGCCTCCGATCGGGCGACCCTCCTGCGTGAGCATTACGAAGCCTTGAGGGCCGACGTGGCGAACGGCCGCCAGGGCACCCGCCGCTACCTCATCGCACCCGAGGGCGACCCGCTGCACGTGGCCGAGCTGGCCAACCTGCTCGTGCGAAACGGCATCGAGGTGGACCGAATCTCGGCCCCGGTCCGGTTGAGCAACGTCCGGGATCGGGCCGGCGCGAGCGTGGGGGGCCGGGAGTTTCCCGCCGGCACCTATGTCGTCGAGGCGGCGCAGCCTCGGGAGCGGCTGATCCGCATGCTGTTGGAGCCTGACGTGCCCACGCCCGAGACCTTTCTGCGCGAGGCGCGGGCTCGAATCGAGCGTGCCGAGAGCCCACGCTTCTATGACATCACCGGCTGGTCGCTGCCCATGCTGTTCAACGTCGGCGGCTACAGCACGAGCGACGCGCGCAGCCTGACGGCGGAGCGGTTGACCGAACCGGTCAGACCCGAGCCGCGTGTACCGGCGTCCTCACCCGGCTACGCCTACCTGATCGATGGCCGCCAGGCGGCGTCGGCTGCTGCGCTCTGGCACCTTAAGGCGAAGGGCTACCGCGCGGCCGTGCTCCGCAAGCCGAGCCGCATCGAGGGCGCGGACGTGGCCAGCGGCACGGTGATCGTCCGGGTCGGGCAGAACGACGAGTCGGTGGACTCGGCCGTCCGCGCGGTCGCTCAGCGTTTCGGCCTGGCGGTGCGAGGAGTGAACACGGGCCTGGCGGCGCCCGGCTTTCCCAGCCTCGGCTCGGGCGACGATGTCACGACCGTGCTGCCCGCCGAGGTCGCCATCCTCGCCGAAGACCCGATCCGCGGCTACTCGTTCGGCTGGGCCTGGTACACCCTGGACCGCCAGTACGAAATCCCCACGACCGTCTTGCGGGTGCGATCGCTGGAGAACACACGGCTCGACCGCTTCGATGTCCTGGTCATCCCGTCCGCCTCGGGCAACGCGCTGGCGGATGCGCTGGGCGACTCGGCTGTGGCGCGCCTCGTCCGCTGGGTCCGTGATGGCGGCACGCTGGTCACGCTCGCCGCCACCACCGACTTCGCGCGCGAGCGTTTTGAGCTGGGGCTACGTTCGTGGTACGACACCGAGGAAGAGGATAGCGCGCAACACTTCGACGTACCTGGCGCCATCTTCAACGGCGCGTTGAACGAGCACCACTGGATGTCGGCCGGCTACGAGCGCATGAGCTTACCCGTCCTGGTCGACTCCGACCGCATCTATCTGCCGCCGGAGGGTCCGCCCTCCTCGCGCCGGCGCGTCGTGACGAGCTACGGGGCGGACGGCACGCTCAAGCTGTCGGGGCACGCCTGGCCGGAGAGCCTGGAGCGGTTGGAGGGGGCCGTGCACGTGTACGAAGAGCGCGTGGGCCGCGGCCGGGTGATCTGCTTCGCCGAGGACCCGAACTTCCGAGGCTATCACCGCGGTCTGAACCGGCTGTTTCTCAACGCCGTGGTGCTGGGTCCCAGCTCGCCGTAACAGCGGTCACCGCTTTCCGTGCATTGATGCGCTGAGATGTTGCGGCTCTTGACTCGAACTCAGCGAAAGCTGGGAACATCGCCCTCCCTCTGACCACTTTCCGTCGATGCCAGGCGGGCGCATCTTTGCCGGCCTGCGTATGAGAGGAAACGTCGTCGCCGGTCACCTCGCTCTAACCGCGGTCCAGGTTTGCTTCGGGCTCTTTCCCGTTTTCGGAAAGCTCGCCTTCGCCGAGGGGGGATTCGAGCGTGGGCCCGCACCGTGAGCGTCATGCCGACGGTGACCGCCTCGGCTCCCCAGGCCAACGGGCTTCCGACCAAGCCGGCGGTTCGAGCTGGAGGAGGATGAAAGCGGCAAGCCACTCGATGTGGCCGACCGCCAGACCGCTCGCCGCGCCCTTGCCGGCGAGCCCCACGAGTTGCCCGCTCCCGATCTTGGAGGCGAAAAGGCTTGCACCTACAGCTAGCTAGCCCACGTCGCACCCGGCCAGCAAGTAGTCAGCGCTCTTCAGCTTCTCGCGCTTCGCCGCCCAGTAACCGATCCCCAGGGTGACCAGGAACTAGGCCCCGAGGATCAGCACATCGACGAGATGAACGCGGGCTAAATTATGGAGCGAGCTAGCGTTCACGCATCCGGGCCAAAACGTGCTGCACGGAAAGATCGGTCAGGTTCCAGAGCTGGATGTCGGTGCTCGTGCCGTAGCGAACCGGCCGCAGTGTGTCACCTTCGATGCGATAGCTCCAGAGTTCGTGCTGCGCCAGCCCGGAAGTCTCGACGGCCTCGCCCATCCAGTCCAGGGCGTGGGCCAGGAATCGCACGTAAGGCTCCAGCCGCGCGTCCCGCAGCCGCCCCTCCGCGGTGTACGCCCGCTCGATCTGACGGGCCACGCCGAAGAGGAAAAGGTTCACCTCGCGTCCCCAGACAACGCGGGGCGAGTGGTAGGTATCGTTCCAGTAGGCCTCCCAGATGCTCCGTGAGGCGTAGGCGTCGTTCGCGGCGAGGGGGCCCAGGCCCGGTATGAAGAGACCCACCGGATAAGGCCGCAGGAAGACCTCGATGAGGCGGTTAACTTCCGCCGCCCCCATCTCTTCGCGCAGGATCCGCTCCGTGTAATCCTCGAGGACGAGCGCCATGGCGGGATCGGTGTTCGCCACAGGGATAGGGTTCCCAGCGGCGTCGAGAGCGAGCGCGAGGAACGAGAGGCTGTCCGAGGCAGCACCCGTTTGCGCAAGCACACGCTGCCAGTAGCTGCTCTCTGGCTCCGGCATCCACTCGAGCTTCGCGTTCACCTGCCGCGCGATCTCCGCCGGCCCGAAAGACACCTGAAAGTGACGAAGAGCGCGGTCCCAACTCCGAGCAGCCTCGTCGAGAGCCTCCCGGTCGTGCATGTATCTGAAAAGCGGGGAGTCGCGGATCGCGGGCTCGGCCGCGATGAGGTCGTCGATGCCGAAGCCCAGTTCCTCCAGCACCGCCGCTATTCGGGCAATCGACTGGAGAGCGTTGGGCACCCAGACGACATTGACGTCCATCGCAAACCGGCCGTTGGCATAGCCCGCGCGGCTGTCGCGCCAGCTCCCGGGGTGCCAACGCTCCTCGCCGAGTCTCCGGAAGCCGACGAGGTTCACGGCCTTCGGATCGGCCACATAGTCCGTGCTCGCTCCGGCTACGTAGGCCAGGTTTCCCAGCAATAGTGCCAGGTGGCTGGGTCGGCCCTCGGCCGGCGATTCGAGCAGGAACGCGCGCTTCGTTTCTGGGGACACGTCGGGGTGGCTGAGCCAGCGGGACGCGACGACCGGAAACTGGAAGTCGTCGTCCCGCATCATGTAGTTCTCGCGCACACGCTGGAGGTCCTCGAGGATCTTCCGTGCGCGGGCGAGCAGGGTATCGGCGCGGCTCCTCGCCCCCTCTTCGCTGAGGGTCCAATACAGCTCGCAAAGGCGGTTGTATTCCGCTGCGTTCTCCCGGATCGCCTGGCCGCCCAGAGCTTCCTCGTGGCTTACCTCGCCCGCCGGGCTGAGCTTCCGCAGTACGCTTCCTACCACGTGCTCCAGCATCTCCGGGCGCCAGATCGGCTCCATCATCAGGGCCGTCATCAGCATATCTCGGCCGAAGTACGTGGCGAAGTTAGGGAGCCCAGCCATGAGCTTCTCCTCGTAGCTCAGCAGCTCAAGGCCCCGCACCTGCCGCTCGAACCGCCGAAAGCGCAGGACCCGCTCGTACTCGCGCGTGCCCGGCGCACGCGCCTTCGGCAGCTGCTTTAGGCTGTCGGCCTCGGCCCACGCCTGCTCATAGGCTTGCAAGAAGGCGTCGTTAAAGATCTCCTCGCGGGTGAGGGCGTGCAGCGCGGGCGCGTTGGTGGTCGTACGAATCCACATGCTCACTGGCGCCTCGCCCCGGCTTCGCACCCGGACCCGGTCGTCCGCCGCGTCAACGGTTGCACGCCGACGATCTACAGCGAACTCGAGGACGAGGCGGTTCTCGCCGTCGAAGGTGACTTGCTCCAAGCGCACGCCCAGCAGCGTGTCCTGCTCGAACCTCGAGAGATTCGGACGAAGCCGGTCGCGAAGTTCCTCAACCTCAGCAGCACCGAGCGCCGCCACGTGGCTCGCACGCTCCGGCCCCGGCAACCGCTCGAGATTAGCGATCAGCCGCACGAGCTCCTCCAGAATGAACGGAGGGAAGCCGAACGGCTGCAGATGGAGCTCATGGTACTGGAAGTCGCGCTCCTTTCGCATCGAGCCCAGAAGGAAAAGTCCGACGTCGAAGGCGGCAGCGGGTGACCGCAAGACGTACGCGACGGAGCGCTCTTTCCCGGAGGCGGCCACCTCCGCCATGGGCGATCCCCACTCGAGAAAGACGGGGCGACCCATGGTGTCACGGACCGTGAACCCCACGCTCTCATTGGCACCGTTTGCCCACACGGCCACGACTCGACCCTCCCGCCGCTTCAGGTAAACCTGGTAGGCGTTCTGCCCCCAATCGCGGTAGAAGCGGGTGGTGTAGCCCTGGTAGGCCGCCGTGTCGTCCAGGCCGGGCTCAGGAAACTCGAGGACCGGAGGCACCCGTCGGCTCCCGGCAGCAGCGGTGGGAAACAAGTCCAGCCGACCGTCTCCGACGAGTACGTCATACCGCCCCCCTCGCAGCGACATGTTCTTGAGTACGAGGCGCTCCGCATTGGGCGGCAGCATCGGCGGTTGCTGCGCCGCGAGGAGAAACGATGCGCGCTGGCCTCCGGCCGGACCAGCCGCGATCAGGAGAACCGCTGGGATGGGGGTGAGAAGACGGTTCATTGCACACAGAAGCCAGACAGCCCAGGCATCGAGC
>CAYGCC010000021.1:0-1566 GCA_964348165.1 uncultured Gemmatimonadota bacterium
ATGGGGCCGCTGCTGGGCGCGCGAACGGGTGAGCTGGAGTTCGAGCTGCCGGCGCTGTCGGTGCCGATCATGCTGGTGGGTGCCTTGATCCTCGCCTTGTTCTTCGCGGCGGCGATGATGCTGGTCGCCTCCTTCGCGCGGACCTTCAAAGAGGGGCAGGCGATGATCACGCCCATCTATTGGCTGGCGCTGATCCCGATCTTTTTGCTGGGGTCTCCCGACCAGGGTCTGACGGCGACGCTGGCGCTGGTGCCGATCGGCAACATGGCGCTGGTCGTCAAAGACGCGGTGAACGGCGTGTACGCCTGGCCGCTGATCGGCCTGGCGTTTCTGGTGAACCTGGCTCTGGTCGCCGTCTGTCTGCGCGCGGCGCGGGCCGTGCTCGAGTTCGAGGACTACGTGTTGGGATCTTACGACGGAAGCTTTTGGAAACTGGCGCGCGAGCGCTTGCTACGCCGCGGTCCCGAGCCGCGCGCCGCGGGAGGTGGACGATGACCGACCCGAGGGTACGGGTGCAGGGTCTGGCCAAGACGTTCTACGACGAGTCTCGGGGCGAGGTGCATGCCGTCGACGGTATCGACTTCGAGTGTCACTCGGGCGAGATCTTCGGCCTGCTCGGTGCGAACGGGGCGGGGAAGACGACCACGCTCCGCATGTTGGCGACGATCCTGCGGCCGACGGCGGGCCGCGCCAGCGTGATGGGCCACGACGTCAGCGACGAGCCCGAGGCCGTGCGCAAGAGCCTCGGCTTCTACTCGGCGTCGACCGCCCTCTACCCGCGGCTGACGGCCCGCGAGACGCTGGAGTTCTTTGCCCGCATCAACGGCTACCCTCCCGAGCGGGTCGACGAGCGGGTCGACGAGCTGGTGGCGCGCTTCGGCATCAGCGAGTACGCGCGTGCCCGGGTGGACAAGCTGTCGAGCGGGATGAAACAGAAGGTGTCGATCGCTCGGACCGTGGCTCACGACCCGCCCGTGCTGATCTTTGACGAGCCGACGGTCGGCCTCGATGTGCTGAACGCGCTGGAGATGCAGCGCGTGATCCGCGAGCTGGGCGCGCGCGGCAAGACCGTGATCTTCTCGACCCACATCATGAGCGAGGCCGAGAAGCTGTGCGATCGCATCGCCATCATCCACAACGGACGCATCCTGGCCTGCGACACGCTGGCGGGGCTGCGGCGAGCCACCGGCCAGCACTACCTCGAGGACATCTTCGTCCACCACGTCGGGGCGAAGCAAGAGCTGCCCGGCGTGCTCGAGGCGCCATCGTCCGAGTAGACGGCCGATTATGATCCCGCACCGCGCGATTCTTGGCACGCTGTTTCGCTACGAGCTCAAGATGCTGCTGCGTGATCGGCGCACGGTCATCGTGTCGATCGTCCTGCCGGTCGTCGTCTTCCCGCTGATCATCCTGGTCTCCTACCTGATGGAGGAGAGAAGGGAGCGCGAGCTGGAGGAGGCGACCTACGTCTACGCCGTGACCGGCTCGCAGGCCGAGTTGGCGCGAACGCTGGTGGCGCGGGCGCTGGCGCTGGAGGAAGAGTCGATCGGCTCGGAGCTGGCGGCG
>CAYGCC010000022.1:0-1657 GCA_964348165.1 uncultured Gemmatimonadota bacterium
CGTGGGGCGGCTAGACCACAGGGAGCGACCGGCTCCATTCGCAAAGCTCGTGCTCAGTCACAACTGAGTACGGGGCCGCGAAGGCCCTATTCCCGCGGGTTGCCGCCCGAGGGCGGTAGCGCCGCATACGAAGGAGCCGGTCTATGAGCCAGGATATCACCTACGTCGGTCTGGATGCCCACCAAGAGACGATCCACGCGGGGATGCTGCTGCCCGAGGCGGCACGTCCGGCAGAGGACTCGTTCGCGAACAGCTCGGAGGGGCTGCGCCGCTTTGTGCGCCGACTGCGGCGTCGAGCGCCTGGGGAGGTGGTGTGCGCCTACGAGGCGGGCCCGCTGGGCTACGGGCTGATGCGGGAGCTGGAGAGGCTGGGAGTGGGCTGCGTGGTGGTGGCGCCGGCCTTGATCCCGGTGAAGCCCGGAGATCGGATCAAGACGGATCGGCGCGACGCACGCAAGCTGGCGGAGCTGCTGCGCAGCGGGCTGCTCACGGCGGTCCATCCGCCGACGCCCGAGCAGGAGGCCGTGCGCGACCTGTGCCGAGCGCGGGAAGCGGTGAAGCGGGACCAGACCCGGGTTCGGCATCGGCTCTCGAAGCTGCTTTTGCGGCGCGGGGTTCGTTGGACGCAGGGGCGCAAGGCTTGGACGCGGGCGCACCTGGAGTGGCTGCGGGGGCGGCGCTTCGAGCGCGCCGCAGATCAGGCGATCCTCGACGATCACCTGTTGGCCCTCGAGCAGCTCGAGAGTCGTCTCGCCGGGCTGGACGCGAAGCTCGGGGCGATCTCGGGCGAAGCGCCGTGGGCGGAGCCCGTGGGGTGGCTGCGCTGCTTCCGCGGCATCGACACGCTCACGGCGCTGGCCTTGGTGAGCGAGATCCACGACTGGCGCCGGTTCGCTTCGCCGCGGGAGCTGATGGCGTACGTCGGGATGGTACCGAGCGAACGCTCCAGTGGGGGCCAGGAGCGCCGCGGCGGGATCACCCGCGCCGGCAACGTCCGCGTGCGGCGCTTGCTCGTCGAGGCGGCCTGGCACTACCGCCATCGTCCGGCCGTGAGCTACCGGCTGCGCGAGCGGCGCCAGGGCCAGCCGCCGCGCGTGATCACGATCGCCGACCGGGCACAGCACCGACTGCACGCGCGCTGCCGACGGCTGCTCGCCCGGGGCAAGGCGCACAACCAGATCGTGGTCGCCGTGGGGCGGGAACTCGTGGGGTTCCTGTGGGCGGCGCTGGATGCGAAGAGACCCAAGGCGGCCTGACCGGCCCCGGACCACGGAGATCGATCTACCAAGGACCAAGAGGAGATCGAACGAGGACGGCAGCGGAGGACGGGCACGGCTCGGAGGGACGCGCGACCGGGCTATGCGACAGGAGGGTTACTGCCCCCCGGACCCGCGATCCTAGACGGCGCCTACCTCCCGACGCAGCACGGTCATGCGGCTCTGCCCCCGGGCAACCCGCGCATATCAGAGTGACTCGTCGTCGAAGACGCCCAAGCCGCCGCTGCCGTCCTCCACCTCGACCCAGGAGAGTCAATCGAACCGAAGCGAGCACGAGCCGTGCAACCTGCGAGCCCTTGACAAAGGGCGCTCCATATCAGCCCTGATTCGACATTCTTTGGCGGGGTGAAAGCCCCGAATTGAAAGTGGCCCTCTCGGTG
>CAYGCC010000023.1:0-1875 GCA_964348165.1 uncultured Gemmatimonadota bacterium
TGGGCGCAGGCCAGCGGATCGACGTTGCCGTTCAACTGGCAGAGCAGGATCGTCGGCGGCAGGTCTGGGTTGAAGATGCCGTTGAAGCTGGCCGGCTGGGGCACCAGTTCGGGCAGCCAGAAGAAGTGGCCGTTGCCGAGCTCGATGATCGCGCTTTGGGGGGGGCCGATGAGAGGCGAAGTGGGCGCCGGCTGGTCCTCCTGACAGGAAAGGACCACCGCCGCCACCAGAAGCAGCGGGACGACTCGCTTCATGGTTGGGGCTCCTTTGTTGGCCGGGGGCGACATCGCAAGAATGTAAGCCCCCTCACGCTACGAGGACTTGGACCCTTGCCCTCAACTGACGTTTTCGCTTGGGTTTAGCAAGTCTCGGACCATGCCGCTCGGGGCGGGGGGCGCAGACACGCCGGATTGCAGCGATGATCGGCTATCTTTGGCCGCGCTGGCCCAGGAGATCCTGAAACCCCGGGTGGTCCTTCAGCTCGCGCCACCACCAGGAGACCCCGCGCGAGCCCTCGAAGTGGCCGGGGTTCGCCGCCGCGTAGCGTCTTAGCAAGTCAACAGCGCCGTCGTAGTCGCCCAGCAGGCTCAGCACATAGGCTTCCTGTGACAGCAGGAACTGGCTGGGATCGATCTCGGCGTTGACCATGGAGCGCGCCTGGGCCAGGACGCCCCGGGCGCTGTCGGCCAGGCCGGCCCGGGCGATCGTCGCCGCGACCAGCATCCGCCCATCCGCTCGCTCCAGTTCGAGGCGACGGTCCGGCGCCAGCTCGTCCACCTGCGACAGGAGGTCCCAGGCGCGATCGACGTACGGGGACGCGGCCGGGGTGGCCAGCAGGAGAAGCTGGCACTTGCTGAAGTGATAGTCGTGCGAGAAGCGGCGTGCGCCCTCCAGACACCAGCGCTCCGCCTGGCCGAACTGCTCGAGGTCGAGGGAACCGCTGAACAGCCGCCACAGGATCTCGGGCGCCAGGTCGAGGTAGGCGTCCTCCTCGTAGGCCCGCCGTGCCGCCAGCACGGTCGCCGGGACATCCTCGATCTGGTAATACAGGTGGCTCAAGGTTCCGTGAACGCCGGCGAGCGACGGGTCGGCGCGCACCGCGTTCTCGAGGTCCTCTCTGCCCTGCTTCAGCAGCTCTGCGGCAAGTGACGGATCCGCGGGTCGCCGGAAGATCCAGCTCGCATAACGCAGCGTGCCCCGCAACTCCAGCGCGTCCGCGTAGTTGGGCGCCATCGACAACGCGCGCTCGGCGTGGCCTATGCCGATCTGCAACCACTCATCCATCTCATCCGGCTCGTCGGAGAGCCGGGCCCGCCGGTAAGCGATCCACCCCCGCAGGATGATCGGCTCGACCCACTGAGGATCGGCGACCTCGGCCAGCTGGAGCGTGGAATCGGCGCGCAGGAATGCCGCGAAGGCTGGGCCCCACTGCTCGGCGTCGAGCAGATCCACCGCGTCCTTGCGGATGCGTTCCGCCTTTTGCGTCAGCGTCCACGCCTGCGTGCTCGCGGTGGCGGCGCGCCGTTCTCGCAAGCGAACCTCTTCACCCAGGCGCGTCCGCAGAAATCCGGCGACGTCCTGGGCCAACGATTCGCCGACGGCGATGATTTCACCCGCCGGCTTGCGGAAGCTCGCCCTCTCGAGGTCGACGCCGCTGGCCCCGTCGATGAGCCGCGCCGTGACCCGCACCTCGTCCCCCACCTGTTCGACCGTACCCTCGATCAGGCTGCCCGCCTGGAGCGCTTCTGCGATGCTGTCGCGGGAGATCGTGGTGCCGCGATAGGGCGCGACGCCGTTTCGCGAGATGACGTCCAGCGCCTGAACGCGGGACAGCTTTTCGATCAGCGCCTCGGTGAGGCCGTCCGCCAGGTAACT
>CAYGCC010000024.1:0-2708 GCA_964348165.1 uncultured Gemmatimonadota bacterium
CCCGGCGACCCGACGGGTCCACCTGGGCGTCGTGCGGTGCGGCACAAACCGTCGGCGTGGCCACGACCGAGATTCGTCTGCGCCGCCGGGCGCGCCGGCGGCGGACATGATGGCGGCGTGGATCTCGGCGGCGGGTGCCTCGACGACCTTCACCTGGCTGTCGTAGGTCCAACAGAGCTCGTCGAGCGTGGTGGGGTCGAGGGGCTCTCCCGCCGCGACGATGAGGGTGCCGTTGACGTGGTCGAGCGGCAGCAGACAGTGCTGCTCCAGGTACTTGGGCGAGAGACGGCGCGCCAGCGGCCCGGAGGCGGCGGCCCGCAGGTCACGGGCGAGCCGGGTGGCCTGGGCGTCGGAGGTGGTCTCGGGTCGGGAGTGTGATTCGGTCATGGTCAACAGGCGTTCGGTCGAAGGTTCAATCTAGGCCCCGGGCCCGGAGGTTGGAAAGGAAGCAGCGGATGAGGCTCGCGGGTTGGCGATCCCGAATGAGCGATCTAAGTTGGTGCGAACGATGATCGGACCGAGCCTTTTCAGCATCGGGCCGCTGACGATCCCGACCTTCGGGTTCTTCGCCATGCTCGGCCTGATGGTACCGATGCTGCTGCTGGAACGGGAGTTCGAGCGTGTAGGGTTCAACCCCATGCACGCCTATGGAGTCACGCTGGCCGCGGCGCTCGGTGGATTGGCGGGCGCTCGCATCTATTTCGTGGTGGAGCACTGGGAGAGATTCCTGGCCTCACCCGGCGCCGTGGTCGCCTCGGGCGGCTGGGTCTTTTATGGAGGTCTGATCGGCGGCTTCCTGGCGGTCGCGGTTTACACCAGGATCAGAGGGCTTTCCCTGCCGCGCGTCTGCGACCTGACCGCGCCGCTGCTGGCCCTGGGGCAGGCTTTTGGACGAATGGGTTGCCTGCTCTCGGGAGACGGGGACTACGGCCCGCCCAGCGACGTAGCCTGGGCGATGGCTTTTCCGCGGGGTCTCGTACCGACGAGCGAGCGAGTGCACCCCACGCCGATCTACGACATGATCATTCTGGTCGCGATCTTTCTGCTGCTCTGGCGGATACGAAAGCGCGACTATCGGGTGGGCGCCCTGTTCAGTCTCTATCTGGTGCTGGTGGGCGTCGGCCGCTTCTTCACCGAGTTCTACCGCCGCACGCCCGAGGTCGCCCTCGGGCTCACCATGGCTCAGCTCATCAGCCTGGCCCTAATCGTGGGCGGCGCCGCAGGGCTCTGGCTGCTGCGAACGAGAGCGGCTCCTGCCGGAAGATCGTAAATCCGAACCTCAAAACCCTTGAAATCCCACAGAACCCTCGGTCGGCATCGCACCTGGCAGGAACTTGATGCTGGCGATCGCTTCGCGTCACGCTGCCTAGCGGCGGTCGGATAGGGAGGCGGCGGGGGCCCTCCGAGCGTAACTCGAGAGCGGGCCCGCTGGAGCGGTCCACCCGGGCCGATCCCGACCCGCGAACGGTGAAGCGGGAGGGCCCCCGCCGCCGACCCAAACCACGAAGCTCTGACAGCGGGACCGCCAGGTGAATCGCGGAGCTAGAAGATCGCCAGCTTGAGATAGCGACCGGGGTTCTGCTGGATGTCCTGGGTCAGCGACCCGAGCGAGCGGGTGGCGGAGCGCAGATCCTCATAGAGCCCCGGGTCGTTCACCAGCAGCCCCAGGGTGCCCTGGCCGCGGTCGATCTTGTCGGTCACCGAAGCGAGCGACTCGGCCGTCTCGAGCATCACGTCCGCCGTCTCGGACAGCGTGGCCGCCGTCGTCCGCAGGTCGGCCACCGCCTGGTCGACATCGGCGCCGCTCATCGCCTGGTTGAGAGTCTCCGCCGTCTGCCGGAGGTTCCGGCTCATCGCGGCGAACTCGTCACCGTTCTCGCGTATCAGCCGCTCGAGGCCGCGCATCGTCGCCGGCAGGGCGGCGACGCCGCCATGCAGCTGGTCGATGGTCGTGTCGGCCAGCAGCCGCTCGAGCTGCAAGAGCAGCGTGCGCGCCTCATCGCCGATCTCGCCGGCGAGTTCGATCAATCCGGTGGTCGTGCCGGTGGCGAGGGTGTCGCCGTCGGTCGCCAGCGTGGCTGAGGTGCCCGGTTGCAGCTGGATCACCTGGTCGCCGAAAACGCCGACCGACTGGAGCAGCGCCCGCGTGTCTCGCGGCAGCCGCACATCGCGCTGGATGAAGAGAGTCACCGCCACCCGGTCGGCAGTGATCAGCCTGACCGTGCGCACCGACCCGACCTCGACGCCGGCGAGCTGGACGAGGTCGCCACGTTCCAGCCCCTCAGCGTCGGGGAGGACGACGACGACATCGTAACCCCGCTCTCCCAGCGGCTGGCCGGTCAACCAGAAGTAGCCCCAGGTGAGCAGCAGGGCGGCTACGATCACCAGGAGTCCCAGCCAGATCTCAGCTCGCTGTTTTCGGCGACGCCGCGGCACCCTGCCCTCCTAGGCGACGACGGAGAGCGTGTGCGCCGTCGACGGGCTGACGAAGCGCTTCACCACCGGGTCGTCGCTATCGCGGAACTCGTTCACCGTGCCCTCGAAGCGGATCCGGGACTCGTAGAGTAGCGCGATCCGGTCGGCCACACGAAAGGCGTTGTTCAGATCGTGCGTGACGATGATGCTGGTGACGCCCAGTTCGGTCTGCAGTTGATCGATGAGGTTGGCGATGATGTGGGCGTTCTCGGGATCGAGGCCCGTGGTCGGCT
>CAYGCC010000025.1:0-3088 GCA_964348165.1 uncultured Gemmatimonadota bacterium
ACAGATTCGAGCATGGTTATCGACATTCACCGCGCCCCAGGCCCGCAACAGCTTCAGCCAGGCGTAGCATTCCTCGTTGTGATTGCACGACCCGCCGATAAAGGCGAAGCCTTGCATGCGGTTGACGACCTGGCCACGCTTGTTGGTATGCTCAAACGTCTCATCTCGCGTTTGCTTGATGAGTTGCGCGATCCGATCGATGCACCAGTCCCAACTCTTCTCCTCCCAGCGGTCGGAAAAGGGAGCTCGGTAAAGCGGTTTCAGAAATCGTGTCGGCGAGTTGCCGCCTAGCTGGATCGCGCCCGCACCCTTAGGGCAGAGGGTGCCACGGTTAATCGGATGTTCGGCGTCACCCTCGATGTTGATCATCCGCCCTTCTTGCGAATGGATGATCGCCCCACAACCCACCGAGCAGAACGGGCAGATGACTTTCGTCTCTTTGGCGTTGAGGATCTTGAGCTTCTCGACGCGGGACGTTATCTGGCTGCGCGCCTCGCGACTGCCGAACGCCAGGGTTAAGCCAGTAGCGCCGCCAATCTTGAGGAAACTGCGGCGTGAAACATTCATGTCGAGCTCCTGCCGGAGGACGCTTCAGCCCGTGGGCGGTGGGGTCAAGTAAACCGTACTTGCATGGAGCCCGACCTCGGTGTGGGCCGGGTCTAACAATATGAATTATGAATACCGTACGGAACGGGCCCGCCGCTGTCAACCGTCCTGAGGTCCGCCCTAACCGTCCGACCTCAGTCGTCGCAGAACCTGCGGGTCGGGCATCGCCATCTCCTCGGTCGGTGTGAGTTCGACCCTCTCGAGGAGATCGACGAACGCAGCATCCAGCCCCCGCTCGAGCACCACGCGACTGCCGATGGCCGCGGCCTGGTTTTTTGCCTTTGTCTTCCCAGCGGGTTCGTGTTCCGGGTGGAGTATGAACGCCATGAGCCTGGCAAGCGTCGACTCGAGAAAGGCGACTCGTCTCTCCAGGTGCTCGATTCGGTCTTCGCCGGCCATGGGGCCCTCCCAATCAGCGATAACACCGCGTGGGTAAGAAGATCTTCGTCAGCGGAGACCGCCCTCCCTGTCCGCGTCACGGCTTGTACCGGGTCGGCACCCGGCGGCGCTGGGTAGGCTACCAGCGCCAACGGGCTCCGGCGAAGACGCGACGCGGGAAGCCCGGAGTAAGGAAAGGTTCCACGCGCTCGGCGCCCGGCCCTCGGGGGTTACTGGCGATGACGCCGAAGGTCTCGTGCTCCGAGTCGAAGACGTTCTCGAACCGCAGAAACAGTAAGGCGGGCCCGAGGGAGCGCTCGACGGTGACATCGAGGACAAAATAGGGATCGAGCTTGCTTTCTTCCGCGGTGTTGTTCTCATCGCCGCGCAGCCATTGGCTCCCGACGTAGGCTCCCTCGAGACCGAAGTGCCAGCGCCCGTCGTCGTAGGCGAAGCCGAGATTCGCGCGCAGCTCGGGAATCAGCGGAAAGCGATCGCCCGGCTCCACCTGCGGAGGCTCCAGTTCCTCGCCGGGATCGCCATTGACCGGTGGTTCTTCCTCTTCCTCGAGGAACGCGGCGGCCAGTGTGGCCGGGCTCTGGAAGGTGGCGCGCGTGTAGCTCACGTCGCCGTGCAGCGTCACCCGCGCGAGCGGTCGCAGCTCGCCGCGGAAGTCGATGCCCTGTCGCCGGGTACGATCGATGTTCCGGAAGAAGCCGCGAGTGGATGGCGGCGCCACTACGTTGAAGATCTCGTCGCGGACCTCTGACCAGTAGCCGGCGACTTCGATGCGGGCTGCCGGCGCCGGGGAGACTCGCAGGCCGAGCTGCCAGGTATCGGTGGTGACCGGATCGAGCGGCGGATCGGCGCCGAGCTCGAAGGGGAGCGGGCAGGGGTCCTCAGGATCAGCACAAGCGAGCTCGAGGATGACCGGCGCCCGGAAGCCGTGGCCGTAGCTCCCGTAGACGGTCAAGCCAGCGGGCAAAAGGTAGTCGGCTCCCAGGCTCGCGGTAAGCTGCCTGAACGTGTTCGTGCCGTCGTTCGCGGGGTCGAGCAGGTCGCGGAAGGGCACGCGGACCTGATCGTAGCGCATGGAGGCGAGGAACGAGAGCGGCGGCCGCGGCGACCACCAGGCCTGGGCGAAAGCGCCGTACTCGTCCTGCTTCGTGGTGACGTGGGTCGTAAGGCCGCTATCGGCGGCCGCCGCGTTGGGCTCGGCGAAGATGCGGGCCTCGACGTCGTCGCGCTCGTACTCGAGACCGCCCAACAGGGCCAGATTGGGCCGTGGGTGGTAGCTGACCTGGCCGGTGGCGCCCGCCGACCAGAGCTCCGATCGGCCGCGGGTGTTCGCCTCGGAGATGTTGACGTTGAATTGCTCCGTCTCGTTACTTCGGTAAAACGCCGTGGCTTGAAGATCGAGCAGGTCGCTGATGCGTCGGGAGTAGCTGGCGGTGACGAAGTGGAGGAGCGGAGTGAAATAGTCGCCGCCGGTGAAGTTAATCTCGCGAGGGTCTGCGAATCCGGCGAACTCCGCGGGCAGCGATCCCTGCAGCCATGACTGGGGCAGCGAGCCCGCCTGCTCGATCGAGTCGCTGGCGAACTGGTAGGAGATCCAGAGATCGCTTCGGCCTTTCCGCCAGCCCAGCTTGCCGAACAGCTGCGCGAACCGCGCCCCCGTAACCTGGCGCCAGCCGCCGGAGCGGAGGTAGCGACCTGACCCGTAGAAATCGAAGGGACCGACGGTGCCGGCCGCCTGGCCCCGGGCCTCGAGTGTCTCGAAGCTGCCGCCGGACAGCTGGAGCTCGGCCTCGCGGCGCTCGCCGCCGCGACGCGTGACGATGTTGATGGCGCCGGCCAGGGTGTTGCGGCCGAACGGTCCGATCGGTCCGCGGATCACGTCGATTCGTTCGATGTCGTGCAGTGGGATGAGGTCAAAGTGCACCTGCGCCGCGTCCGGCTCGTTCACCCGCACGCCGTCCACGAAGACGCTGACGCTCTGCGGCAGGCCGACCACCGGAGAGACCGAGAAGCCGCGTAGGGTGATATCGGGCTGCGATGCCGCCCCCAGCTCCTCGCTCGCGTGCACACCCGGCAGCCGCGCCAG
>CAYGCC010000026.1:0-1726 GCA_964348165.1 uncultured Gemmatimonadota bacterium
GTTGTTCACCTTCCCGATCGTCCTCTGGTGGTGGTTGGAGGCTGCCCTCAACGCGAGGGCGCTCGTATCCCAGGACAACCTCTGTGCCCCGCCGACGTCGCCGGGCCCTTGGACGCTAAGCGCATAATCTGTCGAGATTTGCGCGGGTGGGTTTACCGGCGCGGTCGAGGCGGCGCCGCACATTCTTTCCGCTTTTCGACGGCGGCACGCTCAAGATCTTGTGGGTGGGCCCGCGACCGGACCAAGCCGGTTAGAAGAAGAAGAACGCGGCGGCCAGGATGCCGTAGACCGCCAGCAGCTGCGCTCCCTCCAGCCAGTTGGATTCGCCGTCCAGCGAGATCACCGTCACCACCCCCACCGCCAGCGCCACCGCCGTCACCTCGAAGGCGGTGAAGGCCAGGTCCATCGGATTGCCGAGGGCGAGCGAGATAAAGACCAGTAGCGGGGCGACGAACAGCGCCACTTGGGTGCTCGAGCCCACCGCGATGGCGAACGACAGGTCCATCTTGTTCTTCGCCGCCATCATGACGGCGGCGCCGTGCTCGGCGGCGTTGCCCACGATCGGTATGATGATGACGCCGATGAACAGCTCGCTCACACCCAGCTCGGCGATCGTCTCTTCGGTGACGCCGATCAGGATCTCGGCCAGCCAGGCCACCAGCGCCGTGGCGATGACCAGCGAGACGACGGCGCGTCGTAGCGACCACGACGGCGGCTCGTGCGCCTTCTCGGGGCGGAACAGGTCGCGGTGCGTCTTGAGCGAGAAGACGAGGCTCAGCAGATAGATCACGAGCATGACGACGGCCACCGTCGCGGAGAGGTGCTCGAGGGTGGCGGCGTCACCGCGCGGATGAGTGAACAGGAAGAGGGCAGGGACGACCAGACCGACCGCCGCCAGCGCCAGCAGCGCCACGTTCATGCCGGCGGCCTGGCGGTTGAACGTCTGCGTCTGGTGCTTCAACCCTCCCGCCAGCAACGACAGCCCGAGGATGAGCAGCAGGTTGCCAATGATCGAGCCGGTGAGCGAAGCCTTGACCAGCTCGATCCGGCCCGCCTTGAGGGCGAAGATTCCGATGATCAGCTCTGCCGCGTTGCCGAGCGTGGCGTTCATCAGACCGCCGAAGGTCGGTCCGGTGCGGGCGGCCAGCTCTTCGGTGGCGATCCCCATCAGGTGGGCCAGCGGCACGATGGCCGCGGCGGTGAACAGGAAGACGAGCGCGGCGGGCGCGTGGGTGAACTCGAGGACGACGGCCGCCGGAACCAGGGAGAGCGGCAGGTACTTGAGCCAGCGCGTCACGATGCCGGCTCCCAGCGAGCGCCTCGTCCTTCCAGCTCGACGTCGGCGAACCGTTCGGGGTGCAATAATCTGGCGAGTATCTCGACGCCGTCGACGACGCGAGGGCCCGAGCGGTTGAAGTAAGACGAGGCGTCCACCACGAAGGCGCGTCCCTCGGCGAGCGCCCGCGGTGCGACGCTCTGCAGCCGCTCGGCGTAGCGGTCGGCGTCCCGACGGGCCGCCTCCAGATCGTAGCCGCACGGCATCACCAGCAGCACGTCGGGTTCGAGGCGCGCCAGCTCTTCCCACGACGCCTCGATCGACCGCGCCCCAATCGTACCGGCGAGGTTGCGACCGCCGGCGATCTCCACCATCTCCGGCACCCAATGTCCGGGGACGAACGGTGGGTCGAGCCATTCCAGACCCAGTACGCCGGGCGCCGGCAATCCG
>CAYGCC010000027.1:0-2041 GCA_964348165.1 uncultured Gemmatimonadota bacterium
ACCCCGGCTTTCTGGCCCTGCTGGAATCGTCCGCCGGTAAGGTCTAGCCCGGCGCGAGTCCTGCCCTACACTGCTCTAGATTCCAAACAGAGCTTTTCGTTGGCCGAGTGCCGGGTCACGAAGAGCGGTAGGACGTGGCGGCGGCAGGCGGCTGGAAGGGCCCGAAGACGCTGATGACGAGCGGTTTGGGATGAATCGCCGCGAAGTCGAAAGCTCTTGACAGCCTCTAACGGCCGCTAGTATTGTGTACTTTCTCCAATCTCTTACAGTCTTGTGCGACGTACGGCCCCTCCAGGTTGAAGTCGGCGCGACCCATCTGGTCAGTGAAGGATATGAGTGCTTTGACGCGTTGGCTGCCTTCAGGTCGATCGTGCCGAACAATCACCCAAGGGGGTTTAGACCGTCATGGGACCGGCTGTTTGATTGTTCGACTCTAGCGCAAGCAGCCATTTCTCTCTCCTCAGACGACTTCCTAGGGAGGCTCTATGTTCAGATTTCGTGTGTGGCGAGTCCCACTTTTCTGGCTCGCTCTGACGCCTGCGATCGCTTGGGCCCAGGAAGGCTCGGTGTCCGGGGTCGTCCTCGACGAGTCGTCCCTGACTCCGGTGACGACTTTGGCTGTGCGCGTCGTCGGTACGACGATCGAGACGCTGACCGACGCGAACGGGAGGTTCATCCTTCGCGGGCTGACCGGCACCGAAGTGCAGTTGGAGCTCGAGCGCATCGGGTATCGGACGACGACCGTCACCGCGCGGGTCGGCGACATGTCGATGCGGATCACCCTCACGCCGAGGGCGGTCGAGCTGGAGGCTCTCGTCGTGACGGGCACGGTGGGCGAACAGCGGAAGCGCGCGATCGGCAACGCGGTGGCGGAGATCAGGGCCGCAGAGGCCGTCGACGTCGCGCCGATCCCGACGGTGGAGAGCCTGATCAACGCCCGCGCACCCGGCGTCGTGGTCACGCCCGGCACCGGCATGGTCGGCTCCGGCTCGCAGATTCGGATCCGCGGCACCAACAGCTTCTCGTTGACGCAACAGCCCCTGCTCTACGTGGACGGCGTGCGCGTGGACAACGAGCGGTCCACGGGCATCATAGTGCAGGGGTTCGGGTCGAGCGTGGTCTCCCGCGTCAACGACTTCAACCCGGACGACATCGAGAGCATCGAGATCATCAAGGGCCCGGCCGCCGCCACGCTCTACGGCACTGAGGCGTCCAACGGTGTCATCCAGATCATCACGAAGCGCGGTCGCCTGGGGCCGCCGACTTGGAACCTGAGGATTCGGCAGGGCTCGAACTGGTTTCAGGACGCGGCAGGCCGGGTGCCGACCAACTACTGGCGCAACCCGGACACAGGCCAGATCGAATCGATTAACCTCTACGAGTCGGAGAAAGCTCGCGGCACGCCGATCTTCCGGACCGGCCACCTGCAGGGGTACTCGCTCAGCGTGGGCGGCGGCAGCCCGGACGTGCGCTACTATCTAGCCGGCGACTTTGATCGCGAGGAAGGCGCCCAGGCCGACAACGACAGGACGCGAGCGAGCCTGCGCGCCAACATCAACGCCATGCCAGCGGAGAGGCTCGATATCTCTGCCAGCATGGGCTACACCAGCGGGCGAACGAACCTGAGCTGCGAGGCGGGCTGTGGTGGCGTGACCTGGGCGGCGTACTTCTCCACGCCCGAGCATGCCCAGCCTGGCGACCGGCGACGAGGCGCGCGCAGCTTCGCGCCCGAGTACTACATGCAAGCCCTCGAGTTCTTCCAGGACCTCTCCCGCTTCACCGGCAGCCTGCAACTCAATCACCGAACCGCGAGCTGGCTCGACCAGCGGCTGACGCTCGGGCTCGACAGGGTCCAGGAAGACAATGAGGATATTACAGTCAAGAGTGCGCTGTACCTCGAGTGGTCGCCCACGGGCCGGGGCGGAAAGTACGTGAGCCGCCGCGACGTCGAGAGCCAGACGGTCGACTATGCGGCGACGGGTAGCTTCGAGCTCACCCCAACGATCTCCTCCAGTACGTCCTTCGGCGCCCAGTACTACCG
>CAYGCC010000028.1:0-5455 GCA_964348165.1 uncultured Gemmatimonadota bacterium
ACCAAGTCCGGTATGGGTCTCGGTCTGAAGATCTGTCGCGAGATCGTCGAACGTCAGGGCGGCGCCATCGAAGTCGAGAGCAAGCTGGGCGAAGGCTCGACCTTCAAGGTGCGCCTGCCCCTCAAGCCGAAAGCGACCGCCGGCCAGACACGCTGAACGCCTTCCGCGGAGCAAGGGTGAAATTCGCCGCGCTGTGGCGCCCGTCGGCGCTTCCAACTCTTGCCTCTACCTTCAGCCGTTGGTGAATAAGATTGGATGATGAAGATCAAGCGACTCACGTTCGAGCCGGTGACTATCCTGCACAACACGATCGATGACGAAGTGCTGAGGCGTGGACGGAGGACGGTGTGGGGCGACCTGACGCCGACCCGGGCCGGGTTGGAAAGGGTAGAGCAGGACCAAGTGCCTTATACCTACGCGGTTTTCATCCAGTCGAAAGACGGGAAGGTCATCGACAGTCTGGCCGGGCGCGTCGGTCGCATGGGCGGTGACCCCGTCGATCGCTTCGGCCAGCTGGAAGTCCGGGCGGCGGTGGACGCGTTCCTGCTGGGGGCCGGCACCTTGCGGGCCGACCGCACCATCGGAGCGCCGTTCGAGGAAGAGCTGCTCGAGCGCCGCAAGAAAGAAAAGGGTGACATTGCGCCGCTGAACGTCTTCTATTCCGAATCGGGGAATTTTCCGGCGGATGCGCCGGTGTTCCGCGAGCCGGACGTCCCGGTCGCGCTCTTCGTGACCGAACGAGGGGCGGAGCGTCTGGACGAGCTGAAGCGGCTGACGCCGGATGTAACCGTGGTCGCCCACGCATCACCGCTTCGCGAAGTCTGGACCGAGCTGTGGCGGCGCGGGATCGTGACGATCGGGTTCGAGGGCGGCCCAACGCTTCTTGGCCTGGCGTTCCAGGAGCGGCTCGTCCACGAGCTGCTGATCACCCACTCGCCGCTCGTCCTGGGCGGCACCGGAGCCGGCCTGACCGGGGCCGGGGAGCCGATCCAGGGGACGCGAGCCCACGCGGTGTTCCTCGGCTGGCACAAGCCGTCCGGCCTCTTGTTCGAGCGAAGCCGCGTGACCTACGAGTAGAGTGTCGTGGCCGCCGCGCTCGCGAAGCGCCGGACAGGGAAGGGGTCTAAGCTTCAGTCGAGCAGCTGGCCCGCATGAACGAGCGCACGTGATCGCCGGGCAGCGGCGGCGTGGCCAGACTCACCAGTACCAGGGCTGAACAATTCACGGTTAGCCCCACGATGCCTTCGTGCAAGCCGAAGGGCCGGTACTCTGGGAACAGGGTTAGAGCCAGGGTGACCAGGGAGCCGAGCACCAGCCCGGTCACGGTGCCCGCGGGCGTGGCGCGCTTCCAGAAAAACGCGGCGGCGGTGACGGGCGCGAGCTGAACGATCGCGCCGTAGGCGGCCAGTAGCAGAGCCACCAGCGACATCTCGGTGTTGACGGCGATGTAGTAGGCGCCGATGCCGACCAGCACCGCGACAATACGGATGAGACGACGGCGGCTGTGATCGCTCAGCTTGGGGTCGAAGACCTTGCGGTGCATGTCCTGGACGTACACCGAGGCGGCGGCGTGGAGCATCGCGTCGCCGGTGGACATGCTGGCGGCGAGCGCGCCGGCGCAGAACAGCCCGACCACGACCGGTGCGACGTCTGTGCTCAGAATCATGTGCGGTAGGATGAAATCGGCCGCGGGCGGCTTCACCTCGAACAACACGCCGGCGAAAGCGATGAAGTAGAGCGGCAGCAGGAACAGCAGGAAGGTGGGGTAGAGCACCGTGGTCAGCTTCAGTGTGTCATCGTCCTTGGCCGCGAACCCTTTCATGAACAGGTGCGGCCACATGGTGAACCCGATGGCGCTGACCAGAATCGCGGACGAATAGGCGCCCCAGCTCCAGGGCCCCCCCTCGGGCCCCAGACCCGGAACGGTTAATAGCTCGGGCCGCAGGTCGGCGATGCGCTCGAACATCGGCCCGACTCCACCGTACAGGTGGCGTGGGAGCCAGAGGCCCAGCGTCCATGCCACCACCAGCATGAACATCCCCTGGAAGGTGTTGGTCCACCCCACACCTAGCACCCCGCTCTTCAGCACGTAGAGCATCACCACGGCGTAGGCCGCCAACGCTCCCACCCAGATCGGCACGTGGCCGTCGGTCACTGCGTTGAAGACGATACCCGCGCCCTTCATCTGCAGCGCGATATAGGGGACGAAGGCGATAATGGAGACGATGGCGATCAGCACCGACAGCGGCGTGCTGGCGAAGCGGTGCGACAGCAGTTCGGCCTGCGTCACATGCCCGTAGGCGCGGCCCACGCGCGCCACCCGCGGGCCGAGAACGTACCAGGGCGCGAAACCGATCACGCCGTACGAGAAGACATAGAACGCGGCGGCCCCACGGCTGTAAGCCCAGCCCGGAGTGCCCAGAAAGGCGAAGGCGCTGAAGATCATGGCGCCCATGATGAAGTACATGACCAGCAGTCCGAACCCGCGGTCGCCCGCCACGTAGCCAGTGACCGTATCGCTCGCCTTGCGGCCCGATACCCAGCCGATCAACAGGGAGAGCGCCAGGTATCCCGCGGTCACCAGCGTGACGACGACCCAGCGTTCCATCAGTCGCCTCCCACGTCGGCGGAGGCGGACGGCGGCTGGGAGCGCCGTTCGCGCCTGCGCTTCTTCTCCCAAAGGAACAGGCCGCCGAGCACCACGACCGCCCCGTTGATCCAGATGAGCTGCCAGAAAAGCGAGAAAGGCATGCCTAGAGCGAAGGGGTGAACCCGATTGAAGGGCACATAGCCGGGATAGGTCACGGCCACGAGCATCGCCAGGAAATAGATGATGGCCAGCGCGGGAATTACGCGTTGTTTCATGGTGTCAATCTCCTGCATGCTGCGGGGCCAGGACCTCTGGCAGTATGTTGAGGCTGATGGACCCGAAGGCGCGAGCCAAGGAGCTGCTCCAGCAGGCCTACGAACGTCAGATGGCGGGAGATCTCGCCCGCGCCGTCGAGCTGTACACGGCGTCGATCGAGGCCCATCCCACCGCCGAGGCCTACACCTTTCTCGGCTGGACTTACAGTCTCATGGGTCGTCTGGATGACGCGATGGCCGAGTGCAAGAAGGCGATCGCCACCGACCCGAGCTTCGGCAACCCGTACAACGACATCGGTGCCTACTTGCTGCAGCTGGGCCGCCCCGCTGAGGCGATCCCCTGGCTGGAGCGGGCGCTACAGGCGCCGCGGTACGAGTCCTACCACTTCGCCCACATGAACCTGGGCCGCGCCTATCAGGCGCTCGGCCGGTGGGAGGAAGCGCGCCACGCCTATCAAGAGGCCCTGGAGCTTGTTCCAGGTTTTCCGCCCGCGCGCCAGGCGCTGACGCAGCTGCGGGCGCGTTACAACTAGCGCGGAAGCCGACCCGCTAGCGCCCCTTGAACTCCGGCTGGCGCTTCTCGAGAAAGGCCGACACGCCCTCGTTCATGTCTTCGGTCGAGAACAGGAGGCCGAACCAGGCCTTCTCGAAACGGAGCCCCGAGTCCAGCGGCATCTGCCAGGCGGCGCGGATACTTTCTTTCGCCGCCTGTAACGAGGCGGGACTCTTCTCGGCGATCTTCCCGGCCAACTCGAGCGTGCGACCCTTCAGCTCGCTCTGCGGGATGACTTCATCGACCAGCCCGATGCGCTCGGCGGCCGCCGCGTCGATGATCTCGCCGGTGAGGATCAGCCGCATCGCCCGGCCCTGACCCACTAGCCGGGGCAGGCGCTGGGTGCCGCCGCCGCCGGGGATGATGCCGAGGTTGGTCTCGGGCTGCCCGAGCTTCGCCTTGTCACCGGCGATCCGGATGTCGCAGGCCATGGCCAGCTCGCAGCCACCGCCCAGGCAATAGCCGTTGATCATCGCGATGATCGGCTTGGGGAAGCGCTCGAAGGCCGAGTAGATGTCGCCTGTCTGCATGACGCGGTACTGATCGACCGCGGGCGTCCCCTTGAACTCGGCGATGTCGGCGCCGGCGATGAACGCCTTTTCCCCGGCGCCGGTGAGGATGACGACCCGGACATCCGGGTCCTGGCGTAGCTGCTCCAGCGCCATGGCTAGAGAGACGCGCACCTCGCCGTTGAGCGCGTTCATCTTGTCCGGGCGGTTGACGGTGATCGTCGCGATTCGGTCGGCCTTTTCGAGCAAAACCACATCGGGTTTAGGCATCAGCTTCTTCTCCCTTCCTACTCCTTGTCCCACTTGTAGAATCCTTCGCCGGTCTTCTTGCCGAGCTTGCCTTCGGCGACCCGCCGCTTGAGCGAATCGGACGGCTTGAAGCGGTCGCTGCCCGTCTCCCGGTAGAGGTACTCAGCGACGGCGAGGCGAATGTCGAGGCCGACCAGGTCGGAGAGCTCGAATGGACCCATGGGGTGGCCGTAGCCGAGCTTCATGGCCGTGTCGATGTCCTCCGCAGTCGCCACCCCCTCGTCCAGCATCCGGCTGGCCTCCAGCCCGAGGATCATCCCCAGACGCGTCGATGCAAAACCGGGCGAGTCCTTGACCACGATCGGCGTCTTGCCCATGGCCAGGCCCGCCGCCCGCGCCAGCTCGAGCGCGGCGTCTGTCGTGCGTTCTGTCCGCACCAGCTCCAGCAGCTTCATGATGTGGACGGGATTGAAGAAGTGCATGCCGAGCACGCGGCCGGGATCGGATGTTGCTTCGCTGATCCGGGTGACGCTGAGCGAGGATGTGTTGGTGGCCAGCACCGCGTGGGCCGGCGCGCTTCGATCCAGCTCGGCGAAGATCCGGCATTTGAGGTCGAGATCCTCCGGGGCCGCCTCGATGGCGAGATCAACGCCGGAGGCGGCGGTGCTCAGCTCTGTCGTCGTGCCGACGAGCTTGAGGGCGCGGTCGCGGATACCCGGCTCGACCTTACCCAGCTGGACGCCCTTGTCCAGGTTGGCGCGGATGCGGGCCACCGCACGCTCGAGTATCTCGTCGTGCACGTCGTAGAGCGACACCTCGTACCCGGCCATCGCCGCCACCTGGGCGATGCCGTTGCCCATGGTGCCGGCGCCGATGACGCCCACCCGCTTGATTTGCGGTTTCTCCGCTGTTTTCGCGCTCATCTTTGTTCCCCGAACCGCGGCTCGCGTTTGTCCAGGAAGGCGGTGATCCCTTCCGCCGCGTCGTCCGATTTAGCGCAGCGGAGCTGGGCCTCCAGCTCGTACTCCAGCATCTCTTCGAAGCTGGAGTGCAGGCTTCGCGCGATCGCTCTTTTGGCCAGTCGCAACGGAAGCTGGGGCTTAGCGGCGAGGGCGCGGGCCAGCTCGTCGGTCACTTCGGCCAGACGATCGTGGGGCACCACCCGATTGAAGATCCCCAACCGTTGCGCCTCCTCGGCCGAGATCATGGCGCCGGTAAAGAAAAGCTCCGCCGCGATCGCGGGCCCGACGAGCCGAGGGAGGAAATAGGTGCCACCCCA
>CAYGCC010000029.1:0-3392 GCA_964348165.1 uncultured Gemmatimonadota bacterium
CCACCGAACCATGTCCAGACTCGGGCCATTCCTCCAGTTGCGTCTCGTGGCACGGGAAGCACATCGAGGTAGACTGACCTTCCACAAGATGCGTCGTCAGCGAGAGCCTGGGCTGATGACCGGTGGGACCGCCCGGACCCATGGGGCCGTGACAGGACTCACACTGCACGCCCTCGAGCACCGCCCGTCGCGCAACCGCTTCCTCGGTGTCGACCCCGAAGTAGTCATCGTAGCCGTCGACATCGGGACCTCGGTTGCCCGGCGCGATCTCGGTGGTGGCCGAATCCATATCAGAGTCCAAGCCGGTGGTATGACACTGCAGGCAGTAGAGGTTGACCTGATCGGCGCCAAGGCCGGTGAACGCCTCACGGTGACCCGTTACGAGATAGTCCTCAACGGTACTCGAGTGACAGTGAAGGCAGGGGTCACCGAAGCTGCCCTGGTAGGTGTACTGGCTGAATCCCAGTCCCGGCGGGCCCGGTGGCCCCTCCGGGCCCGGTGGCCCGGCCGGGCCCTCGTCCCCTTCGCAGCCCAACGCAACGAAAGCACAAAGCAGCGCCGCGAGGACTCCGAAGCGATTTCGATCTCTCATATCTACCCCCTCCTTTGACCGGCTGGCCTGAGGCTGGGGCAGCGCTGCGGCGCACGCGGACCCGGTGTCGGAACCTACTCAGTTAGCTGCACCAAACATTTAGCTGCAGCAAACATTCCAAACGCTCAATTCGCATTATCTCTTGTCCTTGCCGATGTCCTCGCTTCCTAATGCGTCAACGCGTCCCGTTTGGGGCAATCTCTGCTGAGCGTAAATCACCCACGCAAGATGCAAGGCAATCGTCCCGAGCTCGCATACACCGCAAGTAATTCCTGCTACTACCCGACGACTACGCTCCTGGCGAAACAAAAGAGAGTTTCGCTCTTCGCTCCGTACTACAGGCACGCGCGTTCACGACTTCGTGTTAGCGGACGTTCCACCCGTTCACCGGTCCGCCGTGGAAGAACTTACCCGGCGTCATCACGCCGTCCCGCTTGAACACCACGCCGTCCTTCATCACGAAGCGCACATCACGGAGCGCGTCGATCTTTTCGAGGGGGTTACCGCGCACGGCGATGAGGTCGGCGGCCAGTCCGGGCTTGATAGGGCCGCGCCGGTTCTCCGTCTCGCTCACCCGGTAACCGTTGATCGTCATCGCCCGCAGGATGTCGACTGGCGGAATCCCGGCGGCCTTCCACGTCTCGATGAACTCGATCGCCACCTCGCCACGCGTCTTGCCTGGAATCCAGTAGTCTGCGTCGGTCGAGAACGTCAGCGGCACTCCGTTCTCGTAAGCGTTCCGTAGCCCGTTCACGGTGCGCTCGTAGCGCGCCTTCGTGGTGTGGCCGGTCAGCGTGATCGGCGTCTCGGTCCCGGCGCGGAAGATCCCTTTCTCGGCCATCCGCTTATGCATCTCGTCGGTGAGCCCCCGGTCATGGGCGATGGACCAGATGCCCGCCTGGGTCGCCCGGCGCGCACCGTCCACCGTTTGCACGTGCCCCTCGACCTTGAGCCCCGCCTTGGCCGCCTCGTGGATGAACAGCCGGATCTCGTCAACGCTGTAGCCCCAGGGCTTGCAGTCCACGCAGATCTTGATCACCCGAGCGCCGAACAGCGCGTTGTGCCGCACCGCTTTCACGATCTCGTCCGGCGTATCGGCGTCCAGGTACTCGGGGTAGACGATCTCTTTCTGGATCGCCATCTCGGGGGTGGGCCAGAACTGGCCGCCCATGCCGCCGATGATAATGCCCGAGTTGATGATCGTTGGCCCCGGAATCCACCCCTGCTCGATCGCCTGGCGCAGCGCCGTGTCGGCGAAGTCGCCGGCGTTCCCCATGTCGCGGATGATGGTGAATCCGGCGCTCAGCATCTGGATCCCGTTGGAGGCCGCTTGGATGGCGCGGAGCGGCGTGCTGTCCAGCACGTAGGTCAGGTAGTAGACGTTGTGCTCGGGCACCTCCTTGTAGGTGAGCGCCAGGTGATTGTGCGCGTCCACCAGCCCGGGCAGAACCACGTGGTCGGATAGATCGATGATCTCGGCGCCCGCCGGGATGGTCACGTTCGGTCCGATAGCTGAGAACTTTCCCGCTTCGATCAGGATGATCGTGTTGCGGGCGAGCGTGCCCGCCTCCGGATCGACGAGAGCGCCGGCGCGGATGGCGGTCACCTGGCCGTCGGCAGAGGTGGCGATCAGCAGCAGTCCCAGACAGAGTGGCACTGCTGTTCTCCAGGCGAACGAGCGCATAATGAAACTCCTTATGGCGAAATTGTTGGGCGAATCGGGGCCGCGCGCCGCGGCTTACCCGCTGTTGTGGCTGATGACTATGACGTGTTGGATCGCTGTCAACCGGTCGCCTGTCCCGGGAGGTGGACGCTGTTTCTCTAGGCGGCCCCGGCCGCATCCACCGAAGTGTAGTGTCAACGCCACACAGCGCCCCGCCAGAAACGAGCGCGCTCACGGTCGCGATGCTCGCAGGTGGCTCTTGCGGGAGGTTTGTCATCTCGAAGCGCGGCCGCGAATGCCGGTCTGCCTCTTGCAAACTCGCTGCAGCAACCGGAGATATCGCCTCCAGTCCCCCAGACGGAGCCGCTCTTGGGCACTAACGGCCAGCTATCGGTCTCGGACGTCGCGGTGCTAAACGAGACGGGCTGCAGCCTGCTTGTTGAAGTCTGCCGCCATGACGGCGCAACGGCGATCGATGACAGGCGATTGGCTGAGCTGGGCCACAGATGCTTTCGCAAGTCCTTTGTCGAACAGGCGCGACGGCACGGGGTACTAGGCCTCACGCTCGTTCAGATCGAACGATCGAACGCCTTCCAGCGGCTGGCCGGTGACGCCAGGGAAGAGCTTTCGAATGCGCTGAAGCACCGTCGTCGCCGCGCGGCTCTCTGGTTGCTCGAACGCGACCGCATCCTCTCTCTATTCGCGAGGAGTGATCTCCACCCGGTGGTTCTCAAAGGCGCGGCCCTCTGCACCACCGCGTACGGAGAGCCCGCGGAGCGCGAGTTCATCGATCTTGACCTGCTATCAGGGCGGGAGGACGTGAGCGCCGCCCTCGAAGTACTCGCCGCCGCAGGTTATCGATGCGAGATGTCCCTCGGGGCCAGAGAGAGCTATCTGGACCACCACTTCCACCTTCCGCTGCGCAATCCTCTGGGTTTCTACGCGGAGTTACACTGGGCGCTGACCCGACCCAGGTCGCCGTTCTATTTGGAACCGGCGAGCTTCGTGGAACGCTCCGTCACGGTCGAGGGTGGCGATGGAGTCCGCATACGTGTGCCGCGACCGGAGTATCTGTTGCTGCACGTGGTGGCCCAGAACATACAAGAAAGCTTTGCCCGTCTCACCCGGCTTGTCGAC
>CAYGCC010000030.1:0-3199 GCA_964348165.1 uncultured Gemmatimonadota bacterium
CCCAGGCCACGACTCGCCCTGCGTATGTCTCACGGCCTGGCGCGGGCGACCTACGACCGACCCGGTGACGAGGCCGTGCAGGTGATGTATCGGCCCCGGCACAGCGGCGGCCTCGCCGCCAGCTGGCGCCCGGCGGCCTGGGAGCTTGCCGTGGACGCCCGTTACATCGGGACGCGCTACCCGGTCCCGGCGCCGCTCAACGCGCTCGATCCTTACTGGACCGTCGACCTTCGTTTGGGACGGAGCTTCGAGGCGGCGGGCTGGCGCCTCACACCGCGCCTGACCGTCGAGCGGCTATTCGACAACGACGATTCGTTGATCTTCGGCTATCCGGAACCGGGACGCACACTCCGGTTCGAGCTGGCGGCGGCGCCCAGTTCAAGCGCCGAAATGGAGATTAGCAACGAACGATGACGCCGCGTGACAGGTTGAACACCGCAGGGTAAACATGAGGAACGATTGATGACGGCGCGTGGGTGGATGAAGGATCTGACTATGGCGGTGGGCGGCGTGACCTTGGCCATGGCGCTGACTGGTTGCGATGACGACCCGACCGGTCCGGCCCCGCAGGCCGGGATCGAGACGGCGGTGGTCGTCAATAGCATCGCTCTGTCAGTGACGGTCTTTCCGGTGGACAGCCCACAGAGAGCGCGAACCATCGGACTCGCCCCGGCGGGCACGCCCGCGAGCCTCGCCGTGCGCGGCAACCTGGCCGCCGTTCCTCTCGGACTCTTTCCAGCGCTGGCCGTCGTCGATCTGTCGACCGGCGACGTGCGAACCGTGCCGTTGCGGAACAACTCCGGAGCGACGGGCGCGGCGTTCTTGAACGACTCGATCGTCTATGTCGCCGACTCGAACCTGAACTCGCTCTCGCGCGTCAACGTGTTCAGCCTGCAGGTAGAGGCCGAGATCGCGGTCGGGATATTCCCGCAGGCGGTCGCCGTCGCTGAAGGCCGGGTCTTCGTCATGAACGCCGAGCTGGACTTGGCCTTCAGGCCCGCGCGCACCGGTGTCGTCTCGGTCGTCGATCCGACGACGAACACGGTCGCCTCTTCGATCTTCTTGACCGGCTTCAACCCCTCGGCAGTCGCGCCGGGGCCCGACGGTCTCCTCTACGTGGTGAATTCCGGTACCTTCGGCCAGGGGGACGGCAGCCTTTCGGTCGTCGATCCGGCGACGCTTGCGGAAGACGAGCACCACGCCGGCTTCGGTGAGTTTCCCGGCGGCATCGCCTTCGGCCCCGACGGTCACGCCTACGTCAGCGCCTTCAGCTACGGTGTGGCGATTTGGAACGCGAGCGACGACGCGTTCCTGCGACCGCCGGCGAACCCGCTGGTCATCCAAGGACACATGACGTCATCGGGCGTCGGCTTCGATACGAGCGGCCGGCTCTACTCGCTCATCCCCGGCGACTGCATCAATCCGAGCATGGTGATGCGCCTAAACGCCGACTTGAGCTTCGACCGCGAGATCGACGTCGGGGTCTGCCCCATCGCCATCGCCTTTACGCGGCTGGAGGCGCCGTGAGCGCTCGCGCCGCGGTCGCCGCTCTTCTCGTCCTTGCCGCCTGCTCCGGCCAGCCGGCGAGCGATCGTCCAGGCGCCGCGGCGGCCGGTAGCGACACGCTCCAACAGACCACGCCGCAGCGGATCGTCTCGCTCATCCCGTCGGCCACCGAGACGATCCTGGCGTTGGGCGCCGGCGACCGGCTGGTCGCGCGCACCGACTTCGATCTCGACCCGCGGCTCGCCCATCTGCCCTCGGTGGGCCAGGGGCTCACGCCGAGCCTCGAGCAGCTCACGTTGCTACAGCCCGACCTGGTCGTCGGCTGGCCCGACAATCCCTCGCGCTCGGTCATCAACCGGCTGGGCGAAATGGGGGTGGCCGTGTACACGCCGAAGGTGCAGACGCTGCGTCAGGTCTACACGACCACACGTGAGCTGGGCGAGCGGTTAGGGTTGAGCGCGGCCGCCGATTCGCTGGTCGCGGCCATCGAACGCGATCTTGCCGCGGTTCAGGCGGCGGTCGAGGGCCGGCGGCGGCCCAGCGTCTTCTACGTCGTCTGGTACGACCCGCCGACGACCGCCAGCACTGGGACGTACATCCACGAGCTGATCACCATCGCCGGTGGTCGCAACATTTTCGCGGACGCGCCGGGCCTGTGGCCGCAGGTCAGCATGGAGGAGGTCGTGCGCCGCCAGCCCGACATCGTCCTTCTGTCAGAGTCCGACGACAACCCGGTGAACGTCGAGCGACTTACCGCGGCGGTGGGCTGGCGCGAGCTGCGTGCCGTGCGCGAGGGACGCGTTCAGACCGTCGACGCGAACCTTTACAACCGGCCCGGCCCTCAAGTGACCGAAGCGGCGCGTCGGCTCGCCAGCATCCTGCACCCCACGGCGCTCCGCGGGTCCGCCATGCCGTGACCGCGCGCAACTCGCTCCGCCTGTTCTCCTTGACGCTGCTGCTCGCCGCGGCGCTGGTGGTGAGCATCGCCTTCGGCGCGGCGAAGCTTCCCATCGGCAGCGTCATTGACGCGCTGAGCGGCGGCGGCGAAGAGACGACGCGCACCATCATCTTGAGCCTGCGGCTGCCCCGCGCCGTCCTCGCCATGCTGGTAGGCGGCGCCCTCGCCCGCGCCGGCGCCGTGCTGCAGGCGCTGCTGCGCAACCCGCTGGCCGAGCCCTACGTGCTGGGCGTCTCGGGCGGCGCCGCCGTGGGCGCGGTGGGCGCCGTCGTCCTCGGTTGGAACGTGCGGGCGACCTGGTCGCTCCCCATCGCCGCGCTGGCGGGCGCGCTCTTCGCCATCGGGCTGGTGCTTCGTATCGCTAGCCGCGCCGGCCGCACCCTCGACACGCGAATTTTGCTCCTGGCCGGAGTCGTCGTGGGCGCTTTCTTCAACGCCGTGATCCTGCTGCTGCTGACCTTCGCGCCGGCCGAGACCTTTCGGTCGGCGATCTTCTGGATGATGGGGAGCCTGGCGGCCGCCAACTGGTCCGAGGCCGGGGTGCTGGCTGCCTACCTTGCCCCGGCGATGGTGGAGCTGCTGCTCATGGCCCGGCCCCTCAACCTGTTAGCCGTCGGCGAGGAGACCGCCCTTTACCTGGGCACGCGGGTCGAGCGGGTGAAGCTCGCCGTCTATCTGCTGGCATCACTGCTGGTGGCCGCGGCGGTGGCGCTGAGCGGAATCATCGGGTTCGTC
>CAYGCC010000031.1:0-16804 GCA_964348165.1 uncultured Gemmatimonadota bacterium
AAGAAAGGACAACGGTGCGCATTCGATCCCGCCGAACAAGTCTCGTGAGCGCGCGGACGCTGGGCCTTGGCCTCACCGCTCTCTTCGCTGCCACCGCTGCAGCCAGCCCGGTGCAGACACCTGACACGACCGACGTTCTTCTCGTCGTAGCCCACCCGGACGATGAGGCGATGTTTGCCGCCACCGTCTACAAGATCACTCACACGCTCAAAGGCAACGTGGACCTCGCACTGGTGACTGATGGCAGCGGCGGGTTCCGCTACGCGCATCTGGCCGAGCCGATCTACGGTCTCCAGCTCACCGACGAGCGCGTCGCCCGCCACCACCTGCCCGCGATCCGCAAGGGAGAACTCATGTCTGGAGGACGTATCATCGGGCTGCGCAACTACTTCTTCCTCGACGAGCTCGACCACCAGTACACAGAAAACGTAGACACCGTACTCAACCATGTCTGGGACGCCAGCGCGGTGCGCTCACGGTTGCGCGAGATCATGGCGCGAGGTCGTTACGACTTCGTATTCGTCCACCTTCCCATCCCGAACTTTCACGCGCACCACAAAGCGGCGTCCATTCTCGCCCTCGAGGCGGCCGCTCAGCTCCCTGCCGGCGGTCGGCCGGTGGTGCTCGGCGGCTTCGTCGGCAGCCGAAACGACTCGACCCAGTTCTTCCGCGAATTCACCGAGCATCTCGGCTATCCGATCACGCGGGTCACGCCGGGCCTGGACCCTTTCATCTTCGACCGGAATCAGCCCCTGAGCCCGGACGGTCGGCTGAACTACCAGATCGTGGTCAACTGGCTGATCTCGGCACACAAGACCCAGGGAACCATGCAGCTGCTGATGAACCGGGGGGACACCGAGCGATTCTGGGTATTCGAGATGAACGGCGCCGAAGCGCCGGCCCGGGCCGAGGCGCTGTTCCGCCGACTGGGCGTGCCCGGCCGGGCCGCCGTGTCGCAGGAGTAAATCGCGGCCCGGCGCGCCTTCCGCCGGCCGCCCGGGTGGCTCCCTCCCGCACCTGACCGGTTGCCTGACTTCTGGCTGATCGGCCGCAGCCCCCACTTGACCGCCGCATGATGGGCGCAGGCTATCATTAGATCGTTCGTTGAGCGGAGAGGTCCCAGCTACAGCGGAGGGATCCATGTTCAGGTTTCGAGCGGCACCCCTTTTGAGCACGCTGGCGCTCGTTGCCTGGGTGGCCGTGGTGGTTCTCCAGGGGTAATGGCTAATTGAGAGATTGGGAGGGATGCGGGCGCGGGAGCGCCGCAACCTCGATCAAGACGCGTCAGCCGCCCCTGGGGAGCCCCAACAGCGGGTAGGACGCAGGACCACGAGAGCCCGGCGGGGCAGTCGGCCCCGACCGGGCTTTCGACCGGAGAGCTGAGCCGGCCGTCGCTCTTGCCAGCGGCCGACCCGTCATCTTAGTTCCGCGCCTCTGTTCTTCCTCAACCATCCAAACTTTTTCGGAGGGACCGATGAAGAGGATCCTCGTGCTGCTGTTCGCCGGCCTAGTCGCCGTTCCAGCGTTGGCGGCGGCGCAGACCCAGACCGAGCGGGAAGTCATCCAGGAGATTCTGGCGAGCAGCCGTTATTCCAATCAGAACCTGACGACCGAGCCGGAAAGCTACTCGAAGCTGGGCGCGCTGGAGTTCTGGTCGAGCGGCGGCCTGCTCCACGAGATCTCGCGGGAAGGCCGGATGGACCGCTTCGTCTCGCTTAACGTGCAGCCGAAGCACATACGGGTCATCACGCTGGTCGAGGGTCAGGCGGCGGTGGCGATGTTCTACTCCGAAGGATCGCTCCACCCTGACGGTGCTGAGCCAGTCCCGAACTACCGGACACGGGTCACCCAGGTGTTCGTGAAGGAAGATGGGAGGTGGAGGGTCCGCGCGTCACACTGGTCGGCGCTGAGGGGCGGCGCTGGCACGACCCAGATCGTTCAGTAGTCGCGCGCTTGCGAACTCGAACCCGTCCCAGGCTGCGGTGGGTCGACGGAGCTGGGACGGTTCGGGTGTTTCGCCGCCTCACGGGGCGTGGACGATGGGCTTTCGGGTTGGCCGGCAGATCCGCGAGCGGTCAGCGGCGCGACGGGTGACTAATCCCCGAACTTGAGCCCCTGGGCGAGCGGCATTTCATTGCTCCAGTTGACCGTGTTGGTCTGCCGCCGCATGTAGACTTTCCAGGCGTCAGAGCCCGACTCGCGACCTCCGCCCGTCTCCTTTTCGCCGCCGAAGGCGCCGCCGATCTCGGCCCCGCTCGTTCCGATGTTGACGTTGGCGATCCCGCAATCGCTTCCGCGCGATGAAAGGAAGATCTCTGCTTCACGCAGGTTCTCGGTGAAGATGGCCGACGACAGCCCCTGCGGCACACCGTTGTGCAGCGCCAGCGCCTCCTCGATCTCTTCCACAGCTTGCTTGGGCGACGAGCTCTTCTTGCCGTACGGTATGATATAGAGGATCGGCGCGAAGGTCTCCTCCTGAACGATCTCGTACTCGTTTTTCACCGCGGCGATGCACGGCCTCACGTAGTGCCCGCCCGGATAGTCCGGCCCGTCCAACGTTTCCCCGCCGTAGAGAATCTCACCGCCCTCCTCTTTGATTCGCTTGATCGCATTCTGCATCTCCTTCACCGCGCCTCGGGTCACGAGCGGGCCCATCAGCGTCTCGGCCTCTCGTGGGTCGCCGATCCGCACGCCCTCATACGCCTTGACCAGACGGCTCACCAGCTCGTCGCGGATCGACTCGTGGACGATGATCCGGCGCGTCGACGTACAACGCTGACCCGCCGTCCCCACGGCACCGAACAGGATAGCCCGCAAAGCCAGATCGAGGTTGGCGCTGGGTGTAACGACGATGGCGTTGTTGCCGCCCAGCTCCAGGATCGTGCGGCCCAGCCGCTTGCCCACCACTTCGGCGACGCGGTACCCCATCTGACAGCTTCCTGTTGCCGAGATGAGGGGAACGCGTCGATCGTGAAGCAGACGGTCGCCGATCGACGACCCTTTACCGATCACCAGTGAGAAGATCGCCGGATCCACATCGTTTTCACGGCAGACCTGCTCCGCGATTTTGATGCAGGCGATGGCGCACAGCGGCGTCTTGCTGGCCGGTTTCCAAACGACGCTGTCGCCGCAGACCGCCGCGATCGCGGCGTTCCAACTCCAGACCGCCACCGGGAAGTTGAAGGCCGTGATCACCCCGACCACGCCCAGGGGGTGCCACTGCTCGAACATGCGGTGGTCGGGCCGTTCTGACTGCATGGTAAGGCCGTAGAGCTGGCGGGAGAGGCCGGTGGAGAAGTCGCAGATGTCGATCATCTCCTGAACCTCGCCCTCACCCTCGGGGAAGATCTTGGCCATTTCCAGGGTGACGAGCTGACCCAGCTCGCCCTTCAGCTCTCGTAGCCGGTTTCCCAGCTGCCGCACGACCTCTCCACGCTTCGGCGCCGGGATCGTCCGCCAATGCAAAAAGGCCTTGTGGGCACGATCGATGATTCGGTCGTATTCGGCCTCCGTCACCTGCTGAACCGTTGCGATTCGTGAGCCATCGATCGGGGTGATCACCTCCTGCTCCGGGCCCGATCCCACCCACTCGCCGGCGAAGCCGCCGGGATTGACGTCCTGAATTCCCAGCTTCCGGAGGAAACCGCTACCGACTTCAACTGTAGCCATATCGACCTGCCGTTCAGTTCTCGGGAGTGCGACTCGCAAAGGTTGGGCTGAACCCGCGCGGGGACCCCGGATTCTACCATCCGCGGGCCCGGGAAGCCAGTTCCAGACCGCTTTGCCATGGGGCCCCGTCCGCCCCTGCGAAGCGACGAAGGCGAAAATGCGGAACAGAGGGATGTAGTTGCCACGCCCGGCGCCAAGTCGTTAGCTTGAATCAGCTCAACAACTGGGAGTCCCTCGTGTACGCCCACTCGCCAGGACAGTCGCCGACTCATCCACTGCGCGTCGCGCGCGTGGGCAGGAACGTTCCTGACGCGGTCACGCTACCCTTGCCCGGCCGCGCCTATGCAGGCGTTCGAGTCGGCCGGCCTCTGTCCTCGTCGCCCCAAGCTGGAGATTCAAGATGAAGCGCCTAGCCGCGATCGCCGCCGTCTGCGCGCTGCTCGTTCCGCAGGCCCTCAGCGCTCAGGAACCGGATCCGATGGTCCACGGGATCTACTACCGCTGCGACCAGTCGAAGGAAGGACGCGCGGACGAGATCGTCCGGGGGAGCTTTGCGCCCGTCTTCGATCTTTACATGCAGTCCGGTGATATCAGCGCCTGGGGCTGGCTCGCTCACCGAGCCGGCGGGGATTGGCGCCGCCTCCTCTACTGGGTAACGCCGGGCCGTGATGCCTTGCTCGACGCGATGGATCGAATCATCGAGAGGCTGAACCGGGATCACGGCGCAGCTACCCAGGAGCTGGCCTCGATCTGTCCGTCGCACGACGACTATATCTGGCGATCGCTGGCGAGTTCCGAGGAACCGGCGAGTCTAGGGCTGGATCGGCCGGTCGCCTCGCTGTCGACCTACTACGAGTGCGACCTCACGAGGGAAGCGCGCGCTGACAGCCTGGTGAGGGAAATGTTCGCGCCTGTGTTCGATCGGCACATGGCCGCGGGCCACATCGACGGTTGGAGCTGGCTCGCGCATGATGTGGGAGGAAACCTTCGCCGCCTTGCCGTTTTTGACGGCCAGGACCACAAAGCAATTCTGAACGCACGTGACCTGATCATCGCCGACCTCTCCAGCGAGCAGCCCGCTGCGATCCGAGAATTCAGCAGCATCTGCAACCAGCACGTGGACTACCTCTGGAACGTGGCGATCTCGAGGCCTTAAACCTTTGACGGCCGACCGAGTGACGCGGTCAGCCTGTGAAAGAATTCGGCGCCGATGCTTGACCGCCCGGGCCGGGGCGGCGAGCGACTTGGGCGGGCGTCGCCTGTCTGCAGTGAACCCGCCAACTTCGCCCAGCGCTCAGCCTCCCTGCCCGGATTACAAGAACCATCGCCGGGAGGGACCTATGAGGCGCATGGCAACCAGAATACCGGTGGCGGTTGGGTTGGCGGGTCTTCTTTTGGTCGGCTGTACGGAGGAAACGACGGGGCCGGGCGATCAGCCCGTCGCCGAGCTGGCCCCGCTGCTCTCGCAAGGCGTCGGGTCACGGGTGATTCCCAACCGCTACATCATCGTCTTCGAAGCGACGACGCCCGACCCGCGTGGCAAGGCTCAACACCTCACCCTGCAGCACCGCGGCACATTGCACCACACGTACAGTTCAGCGCTCCGCGGGTTTGCCGCCACGATCCCGCCACGCGCACTGGAGGCGATCCGGGCGTTGCCGTTTGTGGCTTACGTGGAGGCCGACCAGGAGGTGTCGATCGTCGACAGCCCCCAGCTCGACGCGACCTGGGGTCTCGATCGAGTCGACCAGCGGGATCTGCCTCTAGATACCAAATACAACTACGACTTTGACGGCACCGGCGTAAACGTCTACGTGCTCGACACCGGCATCCGAACTTCGCACAACGAGTTCGGCGGCCGGGCTTCGGTCGGCTTTGACGCCCTGGGCGGCAACGGTTTGGACTGTCACGGCCATGGGACGCACGTGTCCGGGACGATCGGCGGCGCCACTTATGGCGTGGCGAAAAACGTGAACCTGTTCTCAGTTCGCGTCTTGAACTGCAACGGGTCCGCACCGCTTTCCACGGTGATCAGCGGTATTGATTGGGTAACAGCGAACTACGTCGAGCCGGCCGTCGCGAACATGAGCCTCGGTGGCGGCCCGTCTACGTCGCTGGACAACGCGGTGCGGAATTCGATCGCCGCCGGCGTCACCTACGCGATCGCGGCCGGCAACGACGCCGCTAACGCCTGCAACTATTCGCCGGCGCGCGTGACGGAAGCCCTCACCGCCGGCGCCTCCACCTCGGGGGACGCTCGCGCCTCGTTCTCGAACTACGGCAGCTGCCTGGACCTGTTCGCGCCGGGCCAGAGCATCACGTCGGCCTGGATCGGCAGCGACAACGCCACCAACACGATCAGCGGGACGTCGATGGCCGCGCCGCACGTCGCCGGTGTCGCCGCGCTTTACCTCGACGAGAACTCGGAGGCATCGCCACCGCCATCGCCGGCCGATGTCGCCAGCGCAGTCGTCGGCAGGGCGACCCAGGGCCGGTTGAGCGGCATCGGGTCGGGCTCTCCCAACTTGCTGCTCCATTCGCGAGACGAACCACAGAGTGAGCCGCCGCCGGAACCACCGCCACCGGATCCCGGCGACCCGCCCTGCACCGACTGTGAGCACTACACGGGCTCGCTCAGCGGCACCGGCGACGTCGACTGGCACCCGAACGGGAACTACTACTACTCGAAGTCGGGTGTGCAGCGCGGCTGGCTGCGCGGACCCAGCAACGCCGACTTCGACCTCTTCCTCTACAAGTGGATCTGGTTCGGCTGGTTCCCGGTCGCCGGCTCCTACAGCCCGGACTCCGAGGAGGAGATCGTCTACAACGGGACTTCCGGCTACTACATCTGGCGGATCGACTCTTATAGTGGAAGCGGAAATTACGACTTCTGGTTGAAACGGCCCTAATCGTCGGGTTTGCTGCGGGGAGCCCGCCACGCGGGCTCCCCGCGCGCTTGACTCCGCCGCATCGACCGATCAGGTCTCGGCCGCTTCCTCTATCCGCCGTCGCTGGCCGGGCGTGAGCAGCTCAACAAAGATGATCGCCTTCACCAGCCGCGCCACGAACGAGTAACCCCTCGGCTCGGCGGTCAGCCAGCGCTTCCACTCCGCCTCGTCGAGCGCCGACTCCAACGGCTCCGCCTCCAGGCGGGTCGACGACTCGCCGGCGCCCACGCAAGGCAGCTCGGTCTCCGGGCGAAGGCCCCGATCGCCACCCGAGAACGCTGGCACCACGATCTGTTGCATTCGCCCTACAGGGAGGCGCGAGGTCAGCCCGCCTCCCGGCCGAGAAGCGCGACGGAGCCGCCGCTGTGCCCTTGAATCGTGCGCCGCGCGGCCGGCGCGCCGGTCGGCTGTCTCGGCCCAGGAAATGCATGCTTCATCCGTTAGTCGATCGGCGACTAGCCTCGCAGCGAGCCGATACGGATGATCACCGCGACAATTTCCCGGGGTGACCAATACACCCGCAACGCCGCCTGCGACCCGGCACCGTCCCCGCCAGCCTCCGATCGACTTGGGCGACGCGATGTGCTCACGAACGCGGTGATGTAAGAAAGGGGGCAAGATGCTGACGATCAGCGCCATCAAAGCCGATGTGGGAGGCGTCGGCGGTCACACCCGACCGTCCAGCGGCATGCTGAAGGCGGCACGGGCCGAACTGGAAAAGGCGGTCGAGCGGGGCCTGATCAGCGACTACGACGTCACCCATTGCGGCGACGACATCTGCCTGTTGATGGTGCACCGTCTGGGCAGCGACAACCCCGAGATCCATGACTTTGCCTGGAAGGTCTTCACGGCAGCCACCAACATCGCCCAGCAACAGGGCCTCTATGGCGCGGGTCAGGATCTGCTGAAGGACGCGCCCTCGGGCAACGTTCGCGGTGCTGGCCCCGGCGCGGCGGAGATCACCTTCGACGAGCTGGCCAAGGAGCGGCCAGCCGAACCGTTCCTTGTTTTCACCGCCGACAAGTGCGGGCCCGGGGCCTTCAACTTTCCGCTCTGGGCGGTGTTCACCAGCCCGCTCTACTGCGCCGGGCTCATGCTTCCGAAGATGAAGCCGGGCTTTCGCTTCACCGTGATCGACATGGAACATGCCGGCGCCGACCGGGTGATCGACCTGAACGCGCCGGAGGAGCACATCGACCTGGCCATCCTGCTGCGCGACGAGAACCGTTTCGGCATCCAGGCGATCCACTCGCGCAGTTTTCCGAACCAGCAGGTCGTGGCCGTCTCCACCGACCGGCTCCACACCATCGCTGGAGAGTACAAGGGGAAGGACGATCCGGTGTGCATCATACGCAGCCAGGGGATATTCCCGGCATCGGAGGAGCTGGTGAGCCCTTACTTCACCGCCCACTTCGTGGCTGGCGACGCCCGCGGCAGCCATCATATGCCGCTGATGCCGGCGGCCATCAACACGGCGATCACCGGCGCCTACTGTCTGCCGCTTGTCGCCTGTATGGCTTACTCCGTTAACCGCTCCGGGCAGCTGTCTGAAGGGGTCGACCTGTTCGGCAACCCGGTCTGGGACGCCACGCGCCTCAAGGCGCAGGAGAAGGCGGATGAGATGCGGCGCCAAGGCTTCGTTGGGCCGGCGATGCTGCCGATCCAGGAGTTGGAGTACAGCGCCTTTCGCAAGTCCTTGGCGGACCTGGAAGAGCAGTTCCAGATCGTCGAGAAGCAGACGCCGGCTCACGCGCCCGGCGCCGATTGAGGGCCGAGTCCCACCGGCCACCGCCCAGGACTCGAATGACTCGAAGGGGCAGTCATGGCGCTGTCCCTTCGTTCCTCTCGACCTGGCCCTCAGCCTTCCGACCAAGCCTCTGGCGGAGGGACGTGGCGCAGGCTCCGCCGGAGTGGTTCCCCAGCGAGGCGCGAGCGGCGATTGACGAGTCGCCCTGCCACGGAGAGCTTGTTGTCCCTACGGCCAAACCGCATAATCATATGTACTAACGCTGCATTAACGCCGGCGCGGTAACCTGGATTAGAGGTCGGCCGCGATCCTCCGGCTTGCAGGAGAGTCGTCGATGATGGAACAGGGATTGACGGGCGGAAAGAAGAGCTTGGACAACCTGGGGATTCGTAACATCAATACGATCTGGTGGAACCTCTGCACCCCCGCGCTTTACGAGCACGCGGTGCAGCGACATGAGGCCTTGCTCGCCCACCTCGGACCCCTCGTCGTGCGGACCGGCCAGTACACGGGGCGATCGCCCAACGACAAATATGTCGTGCGCGAGCCCTCGAGCGAGGACAAGATCTGGTGGGGCAAGGTGAACCAGCCGATCGATGAGAGCCGTTACGAGGCGCTCCGCGCCCGCCTCACCGCCTATTTCCAGGGAAAGGACCTGTATGTCGAGGACTGCTACGTGGGCGCCGACCCGGCCACCCAGATGCCGATCCGCGTCATCACCGAAACCGCCTGGCACAAGCTTTTCGCGAGAAACATGTTCTTGCGCGAGCGCGACCCGGAGAAGCTGGCCAACCACGAGCCGAAGTTCACGGTCCTCCACGCTCCCGGTTTTAACGCCGATCCGCGAACCGACGGCACCCGCTCGGAAGTCTTCGTGCTGGTCCACTTCGGCCGCCGGGAGACGATCATCGGCGGCACCAGCTACGCCGGCGAGATCAAGAAGTCCATGTTCACCGTCATGAACTACTTCCTACCCCAGCAAAGCGTGCTCTCGATGCACTGCTCTGCCAATCACGGGGCGAGCGAGGACGACGTGGCGATCTTCTTTGGGCTCTCGGGGACCGGGAAGACCACGCTGTCGGCCGACTCCAGCCGCACGCTGATCGGCGATGACGAGCACGGTTGGAGCGACGAGGGAGTGTTCAACTTCGAGGGCGGCTGCTACGCCAAGGTCATCCGGCTGAACCCCGAGACCGAACCGGAGATCTACGCGACGACCCGGATGTTCGGGACGATTCTCGAGAACGTCGCGATCGACACGCGAACGCGACATCTCGACCTCGATAGCGACGCGTTCACCGAGAACACTCGCGCCTCGTATCCGATCTCCCACGTCCCCAACGCGTCCGAGACCGGGCGCGCCGGCCACCCGACGTCCATCATCATGCTGACCTGCGACGCCTTTGGCGTGCTGCCGCCGGTGGCGCGCCTGACCAACGCGCAGGCCATGTACCACTTCTTGTCGGGCTACACCGCGAAGGTCGCGGGCACCGAGCGCGGCATCACCGAGCCGACCCCGAACTTCAGCGCTTGCTTTGGCGCTCCATTCATGGCGCTGAGACCGAGCGTGTACGCAGATCTACTCGGCAAACGGATCGCTGAGCACAAGGTCAGCGCCTGGCTGATCAACACCGGGTGGAGCGGTGGCCCGTATGGCGTGGGACAGCGAATGAAGCTCCCCTTCACCCGCGCCATGGTGCATGCGGCGCTTAGGGGCGAGCTGGACGACGTCCCGATGAGAGAGGACCCGAACTTCGGCGTGCAGGTGCCGGAATCGTGTCCCGGTGTTCCGTCGGAGGTGCTGCAGCCGCGCTCGACCTGGAAAGATCCTGCCGCCTACGACGACCAGGCGCAAAAACTGGCAGGCATGTTCACCAAGAACTTCGAGCAATTCGCAGTCGACGCCTCCGAAGAGGTTCGCGCGGCCGGTCCGCGCTTCCCGGGCTGAGACGAGCTGCGCCGACAACCCCGGTGGCGGCCCCGGCAGGCCATGTGATCGGCCGCCCTCAGCGCGCTGCCGCAGCGTCCGCGGCCACCTCCGTCTCGTAGAGCACGCCGGTCTCGAGTTCCATCACGATGCGATCCGCATCGTAGGCGTGATCCAGCGCCGCACGGATCGCCCTCACGTCCACCATCACGTTGCGCCCCCGGTCCGGCAGGTAGATAAAGTCGCGGGACAGCCCTTCGATATTGCGGTCGAAGTTGAGCCCGACCAGCTCGAGGTCGGGGGTCACGGCCGGCGACCCGGAGTTGCCGCCGTAGGTGTCGGCGGTGGAGACGAAGTTGAGCGGCGTGCTGAGATCGAGACCCTGGGGCGGCCGGTGCCAACGCGCCGGCAGATCCCACTCGCTGCCCGGACCGTGCGCCACATAGCGGTCGTAGAGCCCGAAGAACGTGGTGTAGGGCGGAGCGAGCGTGCCGTTGTATTCGTAGCCTTTGACCACACCGTCCGTGATCCGCGGCGAGAAGGTTCCGTCCGGTGGGATCGTCCTTCCATAGACCTCGAAGCGCGCCCTGCCCAGATCGCTCTCCAGCTCGCGCTCCTCCCGGGCCAGCCTCTGCCAAGCGCTCTGATACTCCTGGTAGGCCGGCCGCAACGCCTCTGCGAGGCGTACAGCGGGATCCTTCGCGCGCAGCGAACCTTGGGACAGCGCTTGCGCGGCGCGAGCCGAGTCGCCCAGCGCCGACCGCTCCAGCAGCTCCGCCGCTGCCATCTCTGGCGCCCGACCTGCGAGGGCGAGTCGGGTGATGGGGTGGTCGAGGCCGAAATAGCGCTGGAAGTCTCTCAGGCGCGCCGCCAGCAGCCCCAGTTCAAGCTGGCGCGGCCGATCGGGTATGGCGAGCAGCTCCTTGGCGAGAGCGTCGATCGAGTCGGGGGGCGCCTTCCGCTTCCGGGCATCGATATAGGCGTGAGCCGTGATCGCCCGCCGCACTGTCGCGGACCCGTATGTCGGATTCTCCAGCGCCAGGAAGGCCCCGAAGGGCGCGGTCAGCTCGGCTCTGGCCCTCTGGATCTCCGCGATGCGGTCAAAGAGCTCAGCATAGCGCGCGCTTAGCCGGGCGTCAGCGCGGATCGCCTCCCTCAGTTCGCGCTCGGCGTCCGCCTTCTTTTGCATGATGACCGGGTCCCTGAGCGCGGCGAGCCGGCCGGAAGAGGCTTTGAGCGAGTTGGAGAGCCCGAACATCTCGTTGCGGATGTTCATCGCCTCGGCCGCCTCGGGGTCAGCCTGGCGGTAGACCTCCAGAATATCGAGGCGGCTTTGCAGGTAAGCCACCAGGGCCGGTACCTGAGCGTCGCGCTGGAAGGCGAGCTGGGTCATCGTACGCAGCCGATTAGTCGATCCGGGGTTCCCGATCACGAAAACGACGTCGCCTTGCTCGACGCCGGCTTCGCTCCACCCGAAGTGGTGGGTCGGGCGATGCGGCGTCCCATCGCGATCGAAGTCCGCAGAAAGGCGAAGTCGAGATCGTAGCGGGGATAGGTGAAGTTGTCGGCGTCGCCGCCGAAGAATCCCATCTGAAGCTCTGCCGCGACGACCAGCCTCACGTCGGTGAAACGGCGAAACAGGTAGGCCGAGTAGCGGCCGCCGTGGTAGAGGGGCACGATCTGCACCCAGAGCGAGTCGCCCTCACCAGAGTGTCGGGCCAGGAGCCGCGCTTCGATCTCGGCCAGCTTCTGCCGCCTCAGCCGGTCGCGCTCTTCCTCGCTCACCGCCCGATCGATCGCGCTGAACACCTCTTCACTCACATCTGCGATGGCGATGAGCTGGTCGGCGTAGTAGCCCGGGATGCGCCGCTCCTCCTCCAGCGCGTCGGCGTAGAAGCCGTCGTCAAGCAGCCGCTCACCGTCACGTGCCACGCGCGTCACCGCGCCGCGCACGCAGTGATGGTTGGTGGCCACGAGCCCATTGGGCGATACGAAAGAAGCTGAGCAGCCGGGGATGCGCAGCACCGACAGCCGCGCCCGCTCGAACCACTCCTCGCTGGCATCGAAGCCGTAGGTCGCGGTGAAGTAGTCAGTGGGTGCGTACTCGAAGGTCCACATCTTACCGAAATCGAAGCGGCCCGCGCGCACGGTGTCGAGATCCGCCTGCAGCTGGCCCCAAGCCGGAGCCACCGCCAGAAGCGCCGCGAGCTGCGTTGCCAGGAGGATGCGCCGGCCCACACGCCTCGTGCGATCGTCGTTCTGAGAGTGTTCTCGCTTGGTCATGGTGAAACCCGCGTAGATGTGTAGGTCGCTACGGCAGGTCGGGGCTGGCGCGCCGGCCATATTATCGCCTGGGCGGGGCTGTGGCTACCCGGCTGGTCGGCCTCTCCCCCCGGAGGAAGACCAGGGCTCGATCCCCCAGCGCAGCACATTCCAGGCGCTGGAGCGCCTTTTACGACGGGTGGCAGATCCCCGACTTCGTGCAGTTGGCAAACCTCGAAGTCTACCCCGAGTCCGCCAAACTTCTCTGAGAGCCTGGACGACGCATGCGACGCCGTCGGGAAGCGCGAGCTAGCGCGGGAAGATTACGCCGTGGCGGTGCGACTGGCCGAGGCCACATCACACCCCGCCCTCAAGATCACCGGAACAAACTGGGCGCGGATCGAGGAGAAGATCGGGACGAAATAGGAGAATCAGCGACGCTCGAGCCGGCACCCGAGCTCGCCGCTTCGTCGGCCGGCGAACCAGCCGCCGGACGCCTGCGATCCATTCACCGCCAACCACGACTCGGTGAGCCGGCCAAACTGGTCCACAGAGATGATGCGCGTCGTGTCGCCGCGGCTCGACGAATAGATGACGCGGTCGGTCGTCTTGTTGTCGGACACGAAACGTCCCCAGTAGTCACCGGGCGATCCGGCCAGCTCGAGCCTCGCGTTGGCTACGACCTCGCCACCCGCCTTAGCCGTGCATTGGTAGCTCCCGGCGATACTCGGGCCCGACGCCGACATGGCGGGCGCCTCGCTCGGCTTCAGGAACGGCTGGGCGATGAGCCAGGCCGGGGTGTAGCCGTTGGGCGCCTGACTCATGTTCCCTACCGTGGCCACGACCACCCGCTGTTCGGGGAAGATCAGCAGGAAGGCGGTCCCGCCCATCGACCCGCCACCATGTGAAACCGTGCGCCGGCCCTCCCGGTCGGTGTGGACGCTCCAACCGATACCGTACCCGGTCTCCACGCCGGCGTTGTTTCGCTGGGAGGTCCAGAGCAACTCCACCGTCTCACGCTTCAAGAAGCCCTCGTCGAGGTGCGCCATGGCGAAGCGCACCAGGTCCTCCGGCGTCGAGAGAAAGCCGCCGCCGGCCCACTTGTAGCTGTTGTCCACGAACGGCGCGTTCAACACACGCCGGTTGTCGTCCCGGTCGTAGAACTCCGTGCGATGGGGGATGATGCTGTCGGTGTGGTCGGCGACCGTGTGCTTCATCCCCAACCGCTCGAAGACCTGCCGTTGCATGTAGCTGAGGAAACTCTCCCCGGACGCGCCCTCGACCACGGCGCTGAGCAGGTTCCAGCCGTAGCTGGAGTAAGAGTAGCGGGTGCCGGGCTCGAACAGCAGCGTGTCATCCTGAAAGATTTCGAGACCTTCGAGCACGGTGGCGTAGCGCCGGCTGCTCAAGAACTCCTGGTTCCGGTAGTGACGGATCCCCGCCAGGTGGCCGGCCAGCTGGCGCGTGGTGACCGGCCAGCGCTTCTCGGGGAACGTCGGGACGTAGCGCTGCACCGGCGCGTCCAGATCGAGTCGGCCCTGTTCGTACAGCAGAGCGAGGGCCGCCGCCGTCAGCGGTTTGGAGATACTGCCGATGCGGAACTTCGTCTCCTCCCAAACCGGGGTTCGCTGCTCGACGCTGGCGTAGCCAAACCCTTCGGACCAGACGATCTCTCCGTCCACGCCCACCGCCACGGACAGGCCCGGCGTGCGGCTCTCCTCTGTGATCGCCTGAGCCAGCAGGCGGGCGTGGGCGATGGCGTCGGCGTAACGACTGGGAGCGGGCGCCTGGGCGAGCGCTTCAGTGGTCTGGGGCCAAAGGGTAGTGGGTTCAAAGAGCAGCGTGACCGCTGCGAGGGCGAGCGCATACAGCCGTCTCATGGCTGACCTCCCACAGGTTCTGGTGTTTTTAGCCTCCGGCCTGCCAGCCCCAAGCCCATGTCGTCGATCGCAGGTGGCCGGGCTAGAGTTGAAACCAGTAGTTGATCTTCAGCAGAAAGATGTTGTCGGCGTCCGCCTCGAAGAGTGCGCGGACATCACGCCCGAAGTCGAAGTCGCCGACGGGCGCTTCGTCGCTTCGCGACTGGGTCCAGACCAGAAACAAGGTGGAGCCGGGACGAAACTCCCAGCGCAGCACCGCGTTACCGCGCAGGGAGCGGAGATTGAAATCCGGCTTGTCAAAGCTGAACGGTTCGGCGGGCCCGTCGCCGTCGGGATCGACGGTGTAGGACTCTTCCTCCTCGGTGATCGTGCCCATGTCCCGGCCGTACACGCTCTTGGCGACCTGGCGCGGAGCGCTGAACTCCTTGAAGCCCGTGTATCGCACGCTCGAGATCAGCGGCTGCGCGAAGACTTCGAGCGTGAGCGTCGGCGTGACCGTGACGTTCAGTCGAGTGTTCATCGAAAGGGCGTTCTGTTCGAGATCGGCGAAGACGTAGCGCCTGCCGTAGAACAGTGCAGCTGTAGGATCGTCCACCGCGGTGACGTATTGGGCTGCCGACTCGCCGTGTTCGAAGGAGGGGCTTAAGCCGATGGAAATGTTCGAGCTCGGCCGGTAGGTGATATCGAGACCGGCGCCATAATCGCAGGCGCCTTCACCGTCGCACCCGTAGCTGGAACTCAATCCGAGCACCAGATCGCGACGAGAATCGGTAGACACCTCAAACAAACCGAAATCGGAATGGGGGCGTCGAACGACCGGGCCGCCGCGTGTGAGCCGGTCGTCGAAGACGGCAAAGCGGTGAATCCAGAAGGATGCGACCTCCCAGTAGTTATGAAACTCGATCTCGGTGAAGGCCTGGATCTCCCGGTCGGTGAGATCGCCGTCGAAGTTGAACTGCTGCTGCCCGCCCGCGAGCAGCCACATCGATCGGTAGAACGACCCGGGTACCGTAAACTGGCGGAGCACGTTGCCGCTCATCCACACGTAATCGGCGCGCGTGAGGAAGGCGAGGTCGTTGACCTCGAAGCCCGGACTCCGGAGATTTGTGGATAGCTCCCAGAGCCAATCGCCCCCCTCCTTGGCGAGCCGGACGTAGGCGGCGTACCCGCGCATCGTGGTGAGCGATGGGTCAAAGGCATCGGTGAAGATGCCGTTGCCACCGTGCTGACGATCGGGTCGCTGAAAGTACCTGGCGCTGGAGCGCTGGGCCCGGAGAATCGCCAGCGAATCTCCAGCGATCTGCGAGAGCGCGAAGCTGCTCCACAACCGGTAGGTGCGCCCACCCCACCAGAGATTCGACTCGAGGCCGAAGCTCTCGGCGTGGCGGTTGAGCTGGGTTCGAAGGACCGGATCCTCCAGGTCGCGGATCACCGAGGTGACCATGCCGCCGACCACGAGGTTGCCACCACGCAAATCCTTCGCCAACCGTCCGACGAAGTAGTTGGTCAGCGGCTCGACCTGAACGTTCAACCGTTCCCCGTCCGACGTCAGCGCCTGCGCATGCTCACGACGCGTCAGGGCCTCGAGCAGGCCGACGGACCAGCCGCCTGCGCTACGGCCGGTGATCTTCGCTGCTCCCAGGATCGTCGTGTTCTCCGGCACATCCGAGTAATCGCCGGCATCCTCAGCGTTGTCGGAGCCCTGAGGCACCCGGCCGATGCGCCGCGAGTAGAAGAGGCTGAGGCCCGAGACGTTACTGCAGAAGAAGCAACTCAACCCGCCGAAACGAAGCAAACCGCCGCCCTCAACGAAGAAGGGCCGCTTCTCCGGAAAGAACGTCTCGAAGGCCGAAAGGTTGACCACGGCCGGATCCACCTCCACCTGGCCGAAGTCCGGGTTGAACGTCGCGGACAGGGTGAGGTTGGAGGTGAGCAAGTATTTCAGATCAAGACCGACGCGCGCGTCCAGTTTGTGTGGGTCCTGAAAGGGATCGTCCCGGTCATCCGGCTCGATGTTCGTGGACCGGCTAACGACGTAGGGCAGGAACTCGAGCCGCCGACGCGCCTCGGGAGTTCTGAGATCCGCGAGGTGCCCGTAAAAGGACGGGCCGCCGGTCTCGTTGCGCCGCCAGAAGGCCCATTGAGAGCGCTCGTTCAGCCGGTTCACGACGCGCTCGATCTGCAGCCCCCACGTCTGAAGCGTGTCTCGCGGGAAGCGGAGTTGCGAGAAGGGGATCCGCAGCTCGGCTGACCAGCCCAGCGAGTCGATCCGTGTCTCGACCTCCCAAACCGGATCCCAGGAAGGATCGGGGCCAGCGCCGCCCGGGCCGAAGGCGTCCTGCTTCACCTTCGACGGGTTCACGCTGAAGAT
>CAYGCC010000032.1:0-7726 GCA_964348165.1 uncultured Gemmatimonadota bacterium
GCCCCGTCATGATTCGGGCTGTAATTCAGCGCTTTCTGGTAGGCCTCGATCGATCTGCTCACCCAACCGCGCACCGTGTACACCAGACCCAGAGCCTTCCAGCCCTGGCCCAGCTCGGGATCGAGTTCGACAGAACGCAGACCCGCCGCTTCGGCCGAGTCGTACCAGATCCGCGGATAGCCGTACACGTACGGCCGCTGGGCGTAGGCGTTCGCCAGGCCCGCCCAGGCGAGCGCGTAATCAGGATCGAGGGCGATAGCGTCCTTGAACGACCGGATCGCCTCCTCGTTCTCTTCCGAACGATAGCGCCGGTAGGCCTGCCAGCCTTTGAGGTAGAGGTCATAGGCGGACAGGCTGCCGGTGGGAACCGCCGCGATTCGACTCATCTCCTCCGCCGTCAGCGTCGCCGCCAGGGCGTCGGCGACGTTGCGCGCGATCTCCGATTGAATGGCCAGGACATTGGCTGGTGCGAACTCGCGGTCAAAGGTCTCGGCCCAGAGATGCGCATCGGTCGTAGCGTCGATCAGCTGGGCGGTAATGCGGACCGTGTCCCCGGCTCTTCGGGCGGCGCCCTCCAGCACGGCCGTGACGCCGAGTTCCGCCGCGATCTGCGGTATCGACTTCTTAGAGTCACGGAACTGCATGACCGACGTCCGCGAGATGACGGTGAGCGAAGAAATCTTGGCGAGCTGCGTGATGATCTCGTCGTGCATCCCGTCCGCAAAGTAGGCCTCGGCGGGATCGGGACTCATGTTGTCGAAGGGCAGGACCGCAACCGCCGGCCGGTCGCGCCCAGCAGTCAGCGCCAGCACCGTTGGCCGGGCGCTCGCGTCACGCGTGGAGGCGGGCTCCGGCTCGCTCGGTTGTCGCAGGGTCAGCAAGGTGTCGGCGATGCCAAACAGTAACACCCCCGCGAGGGCAGCCAGAGCCCAATGCAGGGACCTCCGCCCCATCACTCGTTGAAGCAGCGTTGGCGCGACCTGGCCCGGCGACGCGCGTGTGGCGGGTTGGGCGGCGGCTTCGCGCTGGGTCAACGTCGGCGCTTCGCGAATCGGTGGCCCTTCACGGCGTAAAGTCTCGACTAGCTCCCTTATCGCCGGGTCCGGCTCCGCCCCGAACGCATCCTTCAAAAGTTCCGCGTGAATCTGCGCGTGCTGGATGGCTTCGGCTCGGTTTCCCGCCGCGGCAAGCGACTGCATCAAGGCCAGCGCGATGCGCGTGTCGTAAGGGTCCTGGGCCGCCAGCCGGCGCCACCAGTCGGCTGCGTCCGTCACGCGTCCGTCGACCCCAGCCCTCTCGGCCAGGCTTTCCAACACTTGCGCGTAGGCCCGAGCCAGCCGGTCGCGTTCGCCGTCGATCCACTTCTCGAGCTCGGGCGCGTCCTTTAAGTGGACCCCGTCCATGAACGGACCGGCATAGAGGCTGGCGGCCTTCTCCAGCTCGCCCGCTCGGACCGCCTCCTCGAACTCCAACACGTCCACCGATACGAGAGCCGGCCCGAGCTGCAGGTCTTCGCCGACCGCCACCACCGCGTCGTCGCCCAGGGCCTTCTTGATGATGTAGAGCGAGTTGGAGAGAGCGTGACGAGCCCGATCCGTGTCGGTGTCCGGCCACAGATAGGCGAGCAGCTTGTCGCGGCTCAACCGGCCGGTTGGGGAAAGCGCCAGCTGCGCCAGCAGGGCGAGGCGCCGGCGTTGAGCGACGGCGCCGCTCAGGGGCCCCTCGGACCCATCCAGTACCGCACCGCCGAAGAGCTTGAGGGAGGCCGCCATACCCAGCCCGGATCAGGAGACGAAAAGGCGGGATCGCTTGCGAGGCTTGCCAATAGACTAGCGTCCTCAGACCGCGAAGTAAATCAGGTGATCCTGTCAGGAAACTCAGGTGACGCGACCCGCCTATTGTGGACTCGCGCTTCCTGGGCCGAACCGGCCGACCCCGCCGGGGCCCTGTATGAGCGGGAAGTCGTCAGGCGGCATGGCCGCCCGCGGGAATCGTCAAGATCGGTTGGAGGTCATCATGTTGAGATCAATCAGAGAAGACGAGCGAAGGCCTTCGAACTTGGCCGCCACCCAGGCGCGCCTCCGCGCTCGCCACCGCGGGTTCACGGCCCGGATCGTTCCGCTGGTGATTTTGTCGGGCATGCTGGCGCTCGCCGGGTGCGGAGAGGACGAGCCGCTGGGCGTCCAGGCCGGACCGCCAGGTCCAGACATCCTCGTCGGGACGTGGCAGGAGGTCGGCTACGACCGGGCAGTCGTGCTGGATCAGAACGGCGCCTTCCGTTTCGTAGTCCTCGAGAACGGCGTCGCCGTCCGCGTGGAAGGGACGGGAACGTGGGAGGCGACAGCGGTACGCATCACTCTGCGCCTGACGTCCGGTCATTACAAGCGGCTCCAAGACAGCATCAACACGGCACCGTCGTCGCTCACGTGCGATTATGAAGCGTCGCAGGCGACTCTGACGCTGACTCTCGACATCATGTCCACCGTTTCCACGATCCGGTACAGCCGGCTCGACTAGGAAGAGTGGGCGAGTTGGGACTTTGCTGCTCAGCGCTCGAGCGAAGTCGTGTCCAAGTTGCCTTGGAATCGAGAACCGGAGTTGGAGGTCACCATGTTGCGCATGAACCAGAGCCGCACGTCGTTCGACGCGGGAGCGGCAGTGTGCGCGCGGACCCTGAGGGTGCCAGGCAGGTGACGGGGCTCCGGGTGAGCAACGGGCGCGTTCGCAACCTGCGCTTCGAGAAAACGACTCGCGCCCCAGCAGTTAAAGTGGGCAGGTGGAGAGGCCGCAGCTTACGGCGCGTGCCCTCCGGTCCCCTCCGATCCACCGTTGTATCGCGCTTGCAACCCGAGATCGCTCAGCCGTTCACGCAGCCGGGCCATGTAGTCGTCACCCGGGTCCCGCTTCAAGGTGAAGTAGGTCGAGTCTTTTTCCTGCCACAGCGGGGTGTCGCGAAAGCTCAGGTACTCGTGATGCCCGATGACGTACCGGATCCCCTCGTACTTTTCAGTCAGGTGGCGGATCAGCCATTCGTTGGCCAGCAGCTGCTCGTCGGTCAGCGGCCACTGCGAGCCTCCGATGTTCTCGATCCCGATAGCGATCCGATTAAGGCCGATGGTGTGGCGCGCCATCCAGTTGTCCGGCATCAGCTGGTAGATGCTGCCGTCGCGAGCGACCGTGAACTGCGACGAGACGTTGACCCGGCCGCCCCGGCTGATCCCGGCTCGGGCGGCGGGTAGCGTGTCGGGCTCGAAGGTGGCGTAGAGCGACTCGAGCGTGGGCGTGGCCGTCCAGTGAACGACGATGAACTGCGGCTCGATGAGAATGTCAGTGGCCTCGGGATCGTAATGCTCGCGGATGTAATCCAGCGTCAGCTCCTGACGCAGCTCGCCGAAGCTGATGGGCCGAGAGACGATCTCATGGTCCGGGGCGTTTTCGCACGCCGCCGGCATCCACAGGGCGAGAACGAGAGCAACATGTAGATCGGGCTTCTTCCTAATCACTCTGACCTCCCAGCGGATCGCGGGCCGTCCGCGTCGACGGCCGATACGGGCGGGGCTAGGCTCGCACGCTAGCTGTGGGGCTGAGGGACGGCATAAGAAGACGGCCAACCGGCTTGGCCTGCAAGGCGGACGGGCTTAGCCTTCAAACCCTCAAACTTCAACATTGGACATTCTCTGGTCGATTCTTTTAGTTTCACAAGAAACAGCACACGAGAAGCGGATGGGGTGTGGATGGGGATCTACAAACAGCCTGGCAAATCGGAGTGCGGCCCGTTCGCGCTGAAGCACGCTCTGCTGATGCGCGGCGTACTCGCCTCGGAGCGGGAGATCGCGAAGCTCGCCGGCACCAACCATGACGGGACCGACGAGCTGCAGCTCGCCCGGGCCGCGCGCCGCTACGGCTATCGGCTGCCGACGATCCGAAAGACCGAAGCCGACGCGGCGCGGGACCACCTGGCCGGATTCCTGAAACAGGGGATACCCTGCCTGCTTTGCGTGCACGAGTGGGATCACTGGGTGACCGCCGTGTTCGAGGAGGACGGGCAGTTCGTCATCCTCGACAGCGAGCGTCCCGAGGTCATCGTCGTCGCCGACTGGCCGCAGCTGCAGAAGCATTGGGTCTATCACGAAAAGAATGGGGGCAACCGGGGCAAGACCCTCACACTCTACGACCTGCACCCCGTCATACCGCCCGATCCCTCGACGCCGAGGGCCCGCTTCAGCGTCGAGCGTGCCAAATACCTGTTACAACCCGAGAACCGCAGCCTCGCCCAGCTCTGGGACGCCTACGTCGAAGATCTGGTGACCCTCTGTCGCGGTCAGGAGCCGGACGGCGGCGAGGCTCTGTCGCTGGCCGAGTGGATCGGGCGGCAGAAGTCGATGTTGCTGGAAGAGCTGGAAACCTGGCACGGCCAGATCGACCGCGCCGCTGCCGGCCGCGTGCTGGAACGGATGCGCTTCGTGGCCGACACCTACGGGCTGGTCATTCGCCGGAGCGACGAGCGGCGGACGATCTCGGCCGCCAGCATGATCCTCGCCTTGTGGGCAGCGGGGGAGTTCGGGGTCGAGCCGCTCTACCGAAGGGTTCCGATTCGCAAGATTCGCTAGCCGAACGCATCGCGTTAGCCGACCTATAGGGCGAGAACCCTACGCCGGTAACGACGTAGGGCCCTCTGCATCCAGCTTAAAGCGGCGATCGGTTCGGGTTGAAGTTCAGGTCAGGAACCCGCTCCTGCGTGAGCACCGCCGACCGTGCGCAGCGCCTCATCGACATCGATACCGAGATGGGCGGCGACGCGTCGGCCGTAATCCTCGTCGGCTCTGAAGAAGTGACAGAGCTGCAGGTACTGAACCTGCTTGCGCGCCTGGCCCAACACGCCGGCGATGCGGCGAGCGAGCCGATCGCGGTGCGCGTCATCGAACATGCGATAGAGGTTGCCCGCCTGAGTGTAGTCGTCATGATCGACGGTCGAGTCGTAGCGATCGACGATCGTCTGACCCAGCTCCCACGCCGGGTCCTTGTACTCGGGTGCCGGCTGTGGCGCACCTTCCCGGGTGTTCGGCCAGTAGTTGGGATTGGCGCCGTAGTTCTCCGCCGTGGCCAGTCGTCCGTCGCGAATGTAATTGTGAACGGGGCAACGCGGTTTGTTCACGGGAATCTGGTGGTGGTTGGCGCCCAGGCGATGGAGATGCGTGTCCGCGTAGCTCATCAGCCGGGCCTGGAGCATCTTGTCGGGGCTCGGCCCGATCCCCGGCACCAGCGCGCTCGGCTTGAACGCTGCCTGCTCGACCTCGGCGTGATAGTTGTCCGGGTTCCGGTTGAGCTCGAGTATACCGACATCGATCAGCGGGAAATCGGCGTGCGGCCAGACTTTGGTAAGATCGAACGGGTTCCACTGGAAGCGCTCCGCCTGCTTCTGAGTCATCACCTGGATAGAGACGCGCCACTGCGGAAACTCGCCACGCTCGATCGCGTTGAACAGGTCGCGCTGATGTGACTCGCGATCTTCGCCGATGATCCGCGCGGCCTCGTCGTCATCGTACGTCTCGATGCCCTGTTTCGTTTTCAAGTGCAACTTGCACCAGACTCGCTCGCCTTTGGCGTTGATGAGCGAGTAGGTATGCGAACCGTACCCGTTCATATGCCGATAGCTCTTTGGGATGCCGCGATCGGAGAACAGGATCGTCACCTGGTGCAGTGACTCCGGACATTGCGACCAGAAGTCCCACTGCATGTCCATGTCGCGCAGGTTGCTCCGAGGCTCGCGCTTCTGCGTGTGGATGAAGTTTTGAAACTTGTAGGGGTCTCGGACAAAGAACACCGGCGTGTTGTTGCCGACCAGATCCCAGTTGCCTTCTTCGGTGTAGAACTTCACCGCGAATCCTCTGACATCCCGCTCGGCATCCGCCGCGCCCTTCTCGCCGGCGACGGTCGAAAAGCGCAAGAAGACGTCGGTTGTCTTCCCCACCTTCGATAAAAACTTCGCTTTCGTGTAACGTGTGACATCGTGGGTAGCGGTGAACGTACCATAGGCGCCCGAGCCCTTCGCGTGCACCACCCGTTCGGGGATCCGCTCGCGGTTGAAATGCTGCATCTGCTCGAGCAGCTGCACGTCCTGCATCAGTAATGGCCCGCGCGGACCCGCAGTGAGCGCCTGCTGCTCGCCGATCGGCGCACCGTTCGCGGTCGTCAACGCCGGATGCTTACCGTCATTCTTGCCTGACATCTTACTCCCTCCCACTACGGACCGTTGGGTTTGAGGTTGTGACTCGCTGGGGCCACGATGTCACCCGGCGTCTGTCATTCATGACGCGCACAAGTCTCACAGACGCCTCGAAAGATGACTTGTGCCTCTTCCACTCTGCCGTTGAATGCCGACGGAGGATCCAGGCAGGGCTTCGCGCCGCGGACGCAGGGGATGTCCGCGATCGATCCGCACACGCGGCACACGAAATGGTGGTGCCAGGTCTCGGCGACCTCGTAAAGCGCCCGCCCGGGCCCCGTATCGGCACAGAGGACCAGGCCGGTCCTCTGAAGATCGGCGACGACGTTGTAAACCGACATGCGGGTGACTCGGTGGCCCCGCTCCCGTAACAACGAGACGAGCTCATCCACCGAGCGGTGACCCCCGGTGTCCCTCAGCGTCTCGTAGACCAGTCGTCTGGGCCGGGTGGCACGTAGGCCCGCGTCGCGCAGTCGGCCTTTGATGTCTTCGCTGGATTCCATGGTTGAGGCGGGGAACGTAGGTGCCAGTTTATATATTGTCAAGACTGTGTTGCGGTAGACGGGTCAGCGGTAGGCCGCAGGTGAGGAGGATGACGCGCTGTTGATGCGCCGGAATAGCTTTGCCCCAGTGTCTGCCGCCGACGCGCCAACCTGTTGTTTGCTGCAGCAGCCGATGCCTGGCGTTGTCACGGATTTTGTTGAGCTGGAAGTCTACCAGGAGGCGAGAGAGGTGTCGCGGCGCATCTTCGAGGTGTCGAAGTGTTTTCCGCCGGAGGAATGCTACTCACTCGTCGATCAGTTCAGGCGAGCATCGAGGTCGATAGGAGCTCAGATCGCCGAGGCCTGGGGAAAGCGCCAGTATCCACGCCACTTCCTGGCCAAGCTGAGTGATGCTGACGCGGAAGCGCTCGAGACGAGGCACTGGCTCGAGGTCGCCGTCGACTGCCGATACCTGAACTCAGAAGATGCTGCAAGCCTGGCTTGTCAGCTCGATAGTATAGGTCGGATGCTCAACGTGTTGATGCAGAAGGCAGAGAGCTTCCGCACCCACCGCTAAAACACCCCAACCGTCTACCGTCGCACCGAAATGCGCCTGACAGGATTCGAACCTGTGACCTTCGGCTCCGGAGGCCGACGCTCTATCCAACTGAGCTACAGGCGCGGGCTGAGGCTAGTTGTTCGCGGGAAGTGGAGCCGGCCGGGATCGAACCGGCGACCTCTTGAATGCCATTCAAGCGCTCTCCCAACTGAGCTACGGCCCCATTCTCGGTTGCCGGTGGGCGGTGCGACGGTAGACGGTCGATCGTCTACCGCTCACCGCCTACCGAAACACCACCGTCTACCGTCAACCACTTGCAGCCTACCGAAAAACGCCCCCGAGGGGAATCGAACCCCTACCGCCAGCTTGAAAGACTGGTGTCCTAACCGTTAGACGACGGGGGCCGTCTATGCGCCAGGGAGGACTCGAACCCCCGACCTGCGGCTTAGAAGGCCGCTG
>CAYGCC010000033.1:0-7463 GCA_964348165.1 uncultured Gemmatimonadota bacterium
AAACGGCCGCGAATCTGACCCAGAAGTTCGTAGGGCCAAGCGCGTGCCGCCGAAGAGCTTCCGAGCTTCCCGGGGCTGCGCCCAAATCGGCAAGGATCGATCCAGGCTGGTTCCGTTCCGGCATTCCAATGTTCCCGGACCTCTCGGCCTCATCATGCGGGCACCTCCGCCCGCACCGCCCCTAACGTAAACAAGCCTCGGAGGCGGATTAGAGGCGGCCAGGCCGTCCGTTCCATACCGTTGTGGCTTTCAGACCGGCGCCATTCCGACGGGGCGGCAACGCCCGAACCGGATGGCAGGGCGCGTCCGAGGGAAAAATCCGGCGACAGGGAGAAGAGAATACGAACACGAGGCAGTCGGGTCTTCGTAATGATTCTGGCGGTTGTAATGGCACTTTGCGCGCTGAGCAGGCCCACGCCGCCGGCCGGTTCACGGAAGCCCGGGCAAAGGTCACGTCTGCGATCGACATGATCGACGAAGTCAAGCAGTCCCTGGAGGCCGCGCGTCCGCGTCGCGGGCGCCGTAGCTAGGTGGTCGAGTCATCGTCGGCGCGAGCTGCCCGCAACAGCCGGCTGCATCACTGGATCCTCGGCGGACTGCTGGCCGGGGGGCTCGTCGGCGTGGTCTGCAACGCCCTCTGGCGTGATTCCGCGGCGTTGCGGTGGGTCACCGACAACGTGGCTCAGCCCGTGGGGCAACTGTTCCTGCGGATGCTGTTCATGATCGTCGTGCCACTCGTGGTCACGTCGCTCGTGCTCGGCGTCGCAGGACTCGGCGATCTGAGGCGGCTCGGCCGCATCGGCGCGCGCACGCTCGCCTTCTTTCTTTTCACGACCGCTTTGGCGGCCACGCTCGGCCTCACCCTGGTGAACGTGGTTCGCCCCGGCGATGGTCTCGATCCCGAGGTGAGGGCGGGTCTACTCGCCGACTACGCGACGCCCGCGGCCGAGAAAATTCAGAGTGCGGAGACGAGCGGATTCGGCCCGCAGCTTTTGGTCGGCGTCGTCCCTCGCAACCCTGTCAAGGCGGCGGCCGACGGCGACATGCTGCCGTTGATCTTCTTTTCGCTCGTGTTCGGCGTGGCTCTCACCCGCATCCCGGCGAACACAGCCGCTCCCGTCTTGCGCCTGCTGGAAGGGATCGGTCAGGCTGTGATGGTCATCATCGGCTTCGCCATGAGAATGGCCCCCCTGGGCGTCGCCGCGTTGGTGTTCGTGGTGACGGCGCGTTTCGGTTTCGGCCTGCTCGAATCGCTGGGACTCTACGTGGCGATCGTGTTGGTGGGGTTGGCCATCCATCAGTTCGGGACCATTTCGCTGCTGGCCCACACCCTCTCCGGTGTCGGGCCGCGAGTGTTTTTCGGGCGGGCTCGGGCGCTGATGGTCACCGCGTTCTCGACCTCCAGCTCCAACGCGACGCTGCCGACGACCATGCGAACGGCCGAGCGCGAGTTCGGGGTCCCACGTGAGGTCAGCGGGTTCGTGCTGCCGCTGGGCGCCACGATGAACATGAATGGCACCGCCCTGTTCGAAGGCGTAACCGTGCTGTTCCTCGCCCAGGTCTTCGGCGTCTCGCTCGCGATTCACGAGCAGCTTTTGGTCCTGGCGATGACCGTCGTCACCGCCGTCGGCGCGGCGGGCGTGCCCAGCGGCTCGATTCCGCTGCTGGTCGTCGTGCTGACGCTGGTGGGTGTTCCAGGCGAGGCGATCGGACTGGTGCTCGGCGTCGACCGCCTGCTGGACATGGCGCGCACAGTACCCAACGTCACGGGCGATCTGCTCACTTCGCTCGTCGTCGCTCGACAAGAGGGATTCGCGGTGATGGAGCCCGTCCTACCGGCGGGTGCCGGCGCAGCGCCCGAGCCGCTTGTCGACGAGCCGCGACTTCCCGTCGCGAGCGGCGCGGCGGCTTCCGGGTTCGATGATGATATGGCTGGCTGATATCCGATACAGAAGAGAGGCCTAGGATGCGAATCTTCGCAAACGCGAACTATCAATTCATACCCCGACGTCGAGTCGCCTACGTCGTCTCGGCAGTGCTGATCGCTTTGGGGTTGAGCGCGATCGTGGTGAACAGCCTACGCGGGGTCGGCTGGCTGAACTATGGGATCGACTTTTCGGGTGGAGCGCTGGTTCAGGCGCGCTTCCACCAGCCGATGACCGTCGAGCAGGTTCGCGCGGCGCTGCGGGGGACGGCGGCGACCGAGATCGCACGCTTTCGCGAAGAGTCCGAGTTCATCATCCGGGCGCCGGTTCGCGAGGGCGAAGATATCGAGCGCCTGGCCAACACGATCGACTCCGCGCTCAGCAGCGCCTTTGGTGACGGAAGCTTCGAGGTCGTGCGAACCGAGCTGGTCGGCCCCAAGGTCGGCGCCGAACTCGAACGCAAGGCGACGATGGCCATCGGCCTCTCGTTTGTCCTCACGCTCATCTATCTGGCCTTCCGCTTCGAGACGCGCTTCGGATTGGCCGCGGTGCTCGCGACACTGCATGATATCCTGCTCACGCTGGGCTTCTTGGCGGCGCTTCGCGTGGAAATCGGCATCTCGACCGTGGCATCGATCCTCACCGTTCTCGGCTACTCACTGAACGACACCATCGTGGTCTTCGACCGGATCCGCGAGAACCTGCGGAAGACACCGCACGCGCACCGAAAAGAGGCAGAACTGGTCAACCGCTCGATCAACGAAACGCTGCCTCGGACCCTCTTGACGTCCGGCACGACCGTCGCCGTTCTGCTCCCGCTCCTCCTCTTCGGTGGCTCCGTCCTGCGGGACTTCGCCCTCGTTCTCACCGTCGGGATCGTTTTCGGGACTTACTCCTCGATCTTCGTGGCCTCACCCGCGCTCCTTGTGCTCCGGCATTGGCTCCAGCCCCGGCAACGCACGGCCGGGGCGCCCTCCGTGACCACGCCTGGTCCGACCCGACCCGCGTCCGCGCACGGCAAGAAGAGGGTCGCGTAACCTGAGGACGCCACCGGCACACCGGCACACCGACACACCCGGCGATGAGCCCCAGAGAGCGATGGGGGACTCGAATCGGCCTCGTCCTGGCCATGGCCGGGAACGCGGTCGGCCTCGGCAACTTCCTCCGCTTCCCGGCTCAGGTCGCGCAAAACGGAGGCGGGGTCTTCCTGCTGCCTTACTTCATCGCGTTTCTGTTGATGGGCCTGCCGCTTCTCTGGGTGGAGTGGGCGATCGGACGCTTCGGCGGCCGCTACGGCGAGCACTCCGCGCCGGGAATGTTCGATCGTCTGGGCCGCTATCCCTGGCTCAAGTACGTCGGCGTGTTCGGCCTGTTCACCAACCTCACCGTGGCGGCTTACTACTGCTACCTCGAGTCCTGGACGCTGGCCTACGTCTGGCACTCGGTGGTGGGGACGTTTGGAAGCGTCGATCCCGCGCAGTTCTTCTCGCGTTACCTCGGCGCAGAAGCCGGCTCGATCTTCGCGCTCCCTTTGGGGGCGCTGTTCTTCTTTACCGCCACGCTGGCGCTCAACACGTTCATCCTTTCCCGCGGACTGGTCAGAGGCATCGAGCTCGTGGCGAAGATCGCCATGCCTCTGCTCATCATCTTCGCCGTCGTGCTGGCCATACGCGGCTTGAGCCTGACTCCCAGCGATCCCGGCGTTGTCGAAAGCCCGCTCAGGGGTCTCGACTTCATCTGGAACCCCGAGCTTTCGGGTCTATTGAGCCCCACCACATGGATGGCCGCCGCCGGGCAGGTGTTTTTCACGCTATCCGTGGGTATGGGATCGATTCACTGCTACGCCTCTTACCTGAGAGAGAAACAGGACATCGCCCTGAACGCCGCCACAGCCGGCTGGATGAACGAATTCGTCGAGGTCGTGCTCGGCGGTTCGATCATGATCCCGATTGCCACCGCCTACCTCGGGCTGGCTGCGGTGCAGGCGGCCACGGCGACCGGCAGCGGCTTCGGCCTGGGCTTCCTGACGCTGCCTACTTTGTTCAACAACTGGGGCTGGTTCGCGCCGGTCGCGGGCGCCATGTGGTTCGGCCTTCTGTTCTTCGCGGGGATCACCTCGTCGCTGGCGATGGGACAGCCGATCCTCGCCTTCCTGGAGGACAAGTTCGACATGTCGCGCGGGCGGGCGGCGCTGGCCTTCGGCTTCGCCGCATTCTCGTTGGGCTTCGTCTGCGTCTGGCTCTACCCCGGCGGCGCCTTCGACGAGTTCGACTTCTGGAGCGGCACCTTCTCGCTGGTGATCTTCGCCCTGGCCGAGGCCTTCATCTTCGCCTGGATCTTCGGTATCGACCGCGGCTGGGAGGAGATCACCCGCGGCGCTGACATGGTGGTCCCTCGGCTCTTCCGATTCGTCATCCGATTCGTCACCCCGGCATTCATACTCGTCGTCTTCTTGGGCGCGCTGATCCAGCCGACAGGTCGCTCCTGGGGCGCGGCCTTCCGCTCGCTGTTTGCCGGTGAGGGCTGGCCCTTCGCCTCGGAAAGCGTGCTCGGACGGATCTTCCACTTCGGCGATCCGCGCTATGCCTGGTTCGATGCCGGAGGGCAACCGACGGCCGCCCTGGTGCAAGACGGCACGCGGTTACTGCTGCTCTTCGTGTTCCTGGCTTGTGCCGCCCTGGTCTGGAAGGCCTGGCACAGAAAGGGGAGACAACGCCATGAGCTTTAGCGGCTGGCTGACGATGCTCGCGGCGTGGTCGGTGATCACCTGGTTCACCGCGAGGTTCTTGATCAAGGTGGTTCGAACCCCGGAGCGCGACGAGTAACGCGACGAACTACCGGGGCGGTGGGCCGCATGCGCTTCGACCGCGACTGCCCCCTCTACTTCCCGCCCAGCTCCTTGGCAAGCCGCTCGGCATCCTCGTGCGCTTGCCTGAAATCCGGCTCCATCTCCGCCGCCGCCCTGTAACGGGCGAGCGCATCGCTCTTACGCTCTTGTTTCTCGTAGACCGTACCCAAACGCCAGTGGGCTCCGGCGTGGCTCGGAGCGAATCGAGGCAGCTCGGGAAGCTCGACATAGGCGAGCAGAAGCGGTTCGGCCTTGTCGAGCTCCTGGCCCTGCAAAGCCCAGATTCGCGCCCCGGCGTAGGAGACCCTCGGATCGTCCGGTTGAGCCGCATAGAGCTGTGCAACGAGCCGCTCGCTCAAGGCCAGGTCTTCGACGTTCGCCACCACAGATGTCGCCGTGCCGACGGCATAGCCCGCCGTATCGCCGGCGGTCCCGACCAGTGGCAACGCGGTACTGAAGAACGGGCTGAGCTCGTCGTCCCCGGCCTCTACGGCCTTGGCGTACGCGCCCTGAGGATCACCTACAGCGGCTCGAACGCCCTGGGCTCGGGGCTGCGCGAGCCGAGCGACGGCGGCCTCACGGTCTTCGGCCGGCGCGCCGTCGAGCGAATGAACGAGCTGGGGATGCTCATCGGCTGCACCCACTGCGGCGACCAGACCACGCTCGACGTCATCGCGGCCAAGTGAGGCGCCTATCGTGCTGAGCCACAAGGGGGCGCGGGAGCTCTGGAATTCAAACCGGCTGGCTCCCGACCAGGTGGTCGAGGCGTGCGCCGCCAAGGGGAGAGTGATCGGCGTCGAGGCTGCCCCGCACACGACGCTCACGCGGAACAACACGACGCACTCGCTCGAGTCGGTGATGGAGCACTTCGAATACATCGCGCAGCGGGTGGGGATCGACCACGTGGCCTTCGGGCCGGACACGATCTACGGCGACCATGTGGGCCTCCACGGCGTCTACGCTGAGGCGGTCTCCATCCAGCACGCCCACAAATCCGGGTCGACCGGCCCCAAGAACCTGCCCTTCAAGAAGGTTGAGTATGTGGCCGGCCTGGAGAAAAACCCCTCGGAAGGCTCGAAGAACATCGTACGCTGGCTAGTCAAGCGCGGGTACTCGGACGACGACAACGCCACGGTGATGGGCGGGAATGTGCTGCGGGTGCTCGGGCGAGTCTGGGGCTGAGGTCATGTAGCCCGGTAGCAGCGGGGGGTAGCGACCGGCGGCGACGAAAGTTCTGTACTCCTTCCCTGGCGCGTAAGAAGACGAGCGCCGGGCCGTCGGGCCGCCTCCTCGCGGGCGCGGCGACGTTCCGTGCTCTCCCGTCGTCCCTTAAGATGTCGGCCACCGCCGCCGCTGAGAGCCGGCGACGTGATCGTTCAACTTGCCGCCCTGAAACGTGCCGCAGCATATTCGAACCAGGCTTCGTAATTGGGCAAGCACCACTCCACGCGCGGCCGCTGAGCAGTCATCCAGCTGAGCCGCGCGGTTCGACATCGAGATGAGCGAGACCGGTTCCAGCCGACGTGGCCTGCTGGCCGAGCTGAAGCAACGCAAGGTCGTCCGCGTGCTCATCGTCTACGGAGCAGCCGTTTTCGCGGTGCTGCAGGCGGCGGACGTGCTGGTGGACGCCCTGGCGCTGCCGCCCTGGACGCTCACGCTGCTGGCGGTCCTTGCGCTGCTCGGCTTCCCGGTGCCATTCGCCCTCGCCTGGTTCTTCGATATCACGCCACAGGGTGTTCGACGCGCCGACGCGACTGCGCTGAAGGGCACAACGTTGGTCAAGCGCACGCCCTGGTTCTCGATGCGAACCTGGATCGTCGCCGTTCTGCTCGTCGTCGTTGCCGGGGCGGGCGGCTGGATCCTTCGCTCGTTCGCGCCTGGAGACGCGGGCTCGACCGCAGCCCGGGCCGATTCGGAGCGCGCTTCGATCGCCGTCCTCCCCTTCGCCGACCTCAGCCCCGGCAAGGACAGCGAGTACTTCGCCGATGGGATGGCCGAGGAGATCCTCAACGCTCTCGCCGCGGTGCCCGATCTTCGTGTGGCGGCGCGGACCTCGTCGTTTTCGTTCAAGGGGAAGAACGAAGACGTGCGTCACATCGCAACGGAGCTCGGTGTGGGCACGGTGCTGGAAGGTAGTGTGCGTAAGGAGCGCAACCTCATCCGCATCACCGCTCAGCTCATCGATGCCAGGGACGGCTTCCACCTGTGGTCGCACACCTACGACCGCGAACTCGAGAGCGTCTTTACGATACAGGAAGAGATCGCCGGCGCCATCGTCGAGGCCTTACGCGTGCCGTTGGGGCTCGAGTCGAAAGAACGGATCGCACGGACCCGTACCGACGACATGGCGGCTTACGAGCTTTACCTGCGCGGCCGCTTTCTCATCGGCCAGCGCGGCCGCTCGCTGTCCCAGGCGGTGGCGCTGTTCGAGGACGCCCTGGCGCGTGACTCGACGTTCGCCCCCGCCTACGCCGGTTTGGCCGAGGCGTACGGGCTGCTCCCTTACTACGGACTGGCGTCGTTCGATCAAGCGCTCGCCAAGGCGGAGGCGACGGCGCGTCGGGCGCTCGCCCTGGACAGCAGCCTCGCCCAGGCGCACACGGCGCTGGCCAACGTCCGGCGCGACCGCCGCGATTGGGACGAGTCGCTCCGCGCGTACCATCGCGCCCTCGAGTTGGCACCCGATGACG
>CAYGCC010000034.1:0-8874 GCA_964348165.1 uncultured Gemmatimonadota bacterium
CGGTCTCGAGCTGGGCTCGGGCCAGCAGCGCTCGCCCCTCGCCCCCACCGATGGAGTCGAGCCAGGAGGCTGAGCTGAGGCGCCGCGCCACATCCTCCCAGGCTCGACGTCCGGCATCCGCCCGAGCGCTGAGCAGAACGACCTCGGGGCTCTCGCGGCTCTTTCCGTCCAGCCCGCGCAGCAGGCGGGTGGCGTACCAGTGCCGGCCCTGCTCGAGCGCGGCCGTCGCGGCGGCGAGCGGATCATCCCCATCGGCGCCACCCGGTGCTACCGAGGCCGGGGTGGCCGCAATCAGGAAGGGGACGACGATGATTCGCCAACTCCGCATCGCATCCGCTCTTTCGCCAGTGGTTGAAGGGCGCGTCGGCGCCGGATTCGCAGCGGGTTACCGGAAGAGATCTCGGACCGCCGCTTCAAAAGCCCGGCGCGACTCATCGGTGAGACGGAACGAACCGGCTCCGCTACGATCGATGAAGACCAAACGCACCTCGGCCGCGAACGACTTCCGGTACAGCCAAACCTGACTCCCCTCGGCTCCTTGCCAGGCATCGACATGGCGCTGAACCTCGTCGGGCGGGCCCAAGGTGACATACACCGCACCGCGGTCCGTGAGCCAGCCCGCGACGCCCGCCTCGCCGAAGCGGTCGTTCGCATCCCCGATTCGCCGGAAGTACCGCTCGAGAAACTCGTTCTCGGGCGTCTCGGGAACCGGATCCTTTCTGTTCAAGAAGGTATGCAACAGCCGTGCCCGTTCCGCGGGCCGCGCCTGGCGCAGGCTGTCGATCGCCGTAGGTGCCGCTGCGTAGCGTAGATAGCCGACCACGTCCTCGTAGGCCGGCGCCAGCCAGCCCGGCGCCAGGGCGATAAGCAGGGTGGCTGAATCGAGGGCCACCCCCTGCGTGGGCCTGAGCGTCAGACGGAGGGCACCTGGGGGTAAGTCCCCGGCGTCGAGTTTCGCCGTCGTCGAATGCAGACGCCCCCCGGTCGGTCGTATTGTCAGCGTGTCGGTCCGGATGACATCCCCGTGGTCGCGGACCTCGAGAACGAGAGGGTCCTCCAACCCGTGGGCGCTCTCCAGGTAGATCTGCACCGAGTCAGCGCCGAACTCGACGGTCGCTCGTGGGCTGATGATGAGGGCGGGCGGCCCCTCACGGTCGCTCCGGGGGCGCGCCTGGTAGACGACGAGCGGCTCCGTGAGCCAGCGACCTGTGAAGCGCGGCACGCGAAGCGCGCCGTTGGTGCTGAAACCGGCGGGTGCCGCCAGGTCACGGACCGAAAGCCTGAGGCGATGGCGGCCCGGCAACAGCTTGAGCAGACCCTGGAAGATTACGCTCTCGTCCCGACGTGAGGTCTCGCGAAAGCTCGCGACCCGTACCTCCGCGGTCTCGTCGATCCGTGCGGCTGGCGCCAAGCTGTCGCCAACGATGGCCTCGACCCGGTAGCGAGCGACGAAGCCGGTCGACTCGCGCCGAAACCGCAACGCGCTATTGGGCATCGACAGCGCCAGGACGGCGAATGAGCTGTCGCCGGGGCCGGGGAGGAAGACGAAGCGACCGACGGCGGGGAAGCGATCGGAACCGACGATAAAGCCGAGCTCGCGGTACAGGCGCAGCGCGTCGGGAGTACGTGAGCGGACGGTCCACGAGTCGGGCCGGGTGGCCTGGGCGAGCGGGCCGGCCGGGGCGCAGCTCGCGGTGGCCAGTCCCGCAGCCAGCAGCGGGGCCAAAAAAAGGCCACCGCTCGGGTGGCCTTTCCTGCGGGAGTTGGCGCGTTCCGGGACGCTCACACCGTGCTCGTCTTCGCCTCGATCTCGTGCAGCGCGTCGATCATTTTCTGGGCGCTCTCTTCCATCTCGATGACCAGGCGGTCGATCTGCGTGACGAAGTAGTTATGCGCGATATTGATCGGGATCGCGATCGTCAGGCCGCTCGCCGTGGTGATTAGAGCGACCTTAATGCCGCCCGCCACTGTGGTCGCCTCCACCTCGCCCGCGATCTCGATCGCTTGGAACGCCTGAATCATCCCGATCACCGTGCCCAGGAAGCCGGTGAGCGGAGCGACGTTCGCCAGGGTCGCCAGCCAAACCAATCCGCGCTCGAGACCCGCCAGCTCGATCAGGCCCGCGTTCTCGATCGCCTTCATCACCCGCTCGGTGCCCTCTTCGTGCCGGCGCAAACCGGCGGCGAGAATGGCCGCGGCAGGAGCCTTGGACTCCTGGCAGCGCCGCATCGCCTCCTGGATGCGGTGCTCGGCCAGCAGCTGGTCGGTCTCGGCCAGCAGCGTGCGATTGCGCCCGCCCTTGATCTGCAAATCGATGAACTTCCAGATGATGACCAGGGCGCCGGCGACCGCGAAGAACAACAGCGGCCACATCATGAAGCCGCCGTCTCTAAACGTCTGAATGAGGTCGAGCTTCTGGCCTTGGCCGAGGGCCTGGATCGCGTAGAGCGCGGACAGGGTGATACCGCTCAACTTGAACCTCCTGGGCTTACAGCGGCTTCCTTCGCGCCACCGTAGATGTTGATTCCGGTTAGGGTTGGGGAATAGCGGAGGCTAACCTAGAGAGCCGCCGCCGGGATTGTCAAGGCTAGTGGCGGCGGCCCCTGAACACCCCCGGTCAGGGGGCGGCAGACGACCGCCACAGCCCCAGGCGCCTCGGTCAGGCCTTGTGGCAGGCGGCCGCGGAGCCGCCGGGGCGAGGCTCCAGCACGGGCGTTGCGGTGCGGCAAGACGCGTCCACGGCGGGGTGGGGACAGCGCGGGTGAAACGGGCAGCCGGGTGGTGGGTCAGCGGGATTCGCCACCTCACCGCTGAGCGCGATCCGTTTGCGCGGGCCGCCGCCCGGCACCGGCACGGCGGAGAGCAGCGCCTGGGTGTAAGGGTGTAGCGGGGTTTCGAACAGCGACTCCGAGTCCGCCAGCTCGACTATCTTGCCGAGATACATCACCGCTACCCGGTCGGCGATATGCCGTACCACCGACAGGTCGTGGGTGATGAACAGGTAAGTCAAAGCAAAGCGGTCCTGCAGCTCGGCCAGCAGGTTGAGAACCTGAGCCTGGACCGAGACGTCGAGGGCCGAGACCGGCTCGTCGGCGACGATGAACTCGGGCTCGACGGCCAGGGCCCGGGCGATACCGATGCGCTGGCGTTGGCCGCCGGAGAACTCGTGGGGGTACTTGTGGGCATCGTCCGCGTGTAGCCCCACGGCGTCCAGCAACTCGACGATCCGCCGCTCCGCCTCGGTACCTCGGGCCAAGCGATGCACGGTCAGAACCTCGCGCAGCATGGCCCCGACCGTCATTCGTGGGTTGAGAGAACCGAACGGATCCTGGAAGATGATCTGGGCACGGCGGCGAAACGGTTTGAGCGCATCGCGATCCAGCTCGAGCACGGGAGATCCGTCGAAGAGCACGCGGCCGCCGGTGGGTGAAAGCAGGCGAAGGATGAGGCGCGCCGTCGTGCTCTTGCCGCAACCCGACTCCCCCACGAGGGCCAGCGTCTCGCCCCGGCGGATCTGGAACGACACGCCGTCGACGGCTCGCACCTGACCGACCGCTCGCCCTAACAACCCTTTGCGGATCGGAAAATGCTTGGCCAGCTCTTCGACGACGACCAGCGCCCCGTCACCAGAAACCGCTGCGCCCGCCCGGTTCACCGCGCCCTCAAGCCGGGTCATCACCCCGCCTCGCGAATGGCCCCGCCGTCCCAGCCGCCGGCCCGCCGCTCCGGCTCCTCCCCCAGCCAGCCACGTGCGCTGTGAGCCCCTTCGGGTAGTGGGGGTGGCTCCTCCCGGCAGCGATCCCATGCGTAAGGGCAGCGCGGATGAAAGCGGCAGCCGGCCGGCCAGCGCTTCGGGTTGGGCACCCCGCCGGTGATGACGGCGAGCCGCGGCAGCTTCCGCGTGACGCGGGGGATCGAACGCAGCAGCCCCTCCGTGTAGGGGTGACGCGGCCGGCTGAACAAGGCGTCGGTCGCGCCGCTCTCGACGACGTGTCCCGCATACATGACGATCACCCGATCGGCGATTTCCGAGACGACTCCCAAGTCGTGGCTCACGAAGATCATCGCCATGCCCAGGCGCTGCTGAAGGTCCGCCAGCAGTTCGAGGATCTCGGCCTGAATGGTTACATCAAGAGCGGTGGTCGGCTCATCGGCGATGAGGACTGCCGGCTCGCAGGCGAGCACCATGGCGATCATGGCTCGCTGGCGCATGCCACCGGAGAACTCGTGGGGGTAATCGTCCACGCGCCGCTCCGGGCTGGCGATCCCGACCAGGCGGAGCATCTCGATGGCGCGCTCGCGGGCTAGGTCGGCGGTGGCGCGCCAGTGCACCCGAACCGCCTCGGCGATCTGGTCGCCGATCGTCCAGACCGGGTTGAGGCTGGTCATCGGCTCCTGAAAGACCATCGAGATCTCGTTGCCACGGATCCCGCGCAGCTCTTCGGCAGAGAGCCCGGTAAGATCGCGGCCCTGGAATGAGATCCGCGAGCCCGGCTCGATGCGGCCCGGCGGATCGATCAGGCCCAGGAGCGACAGGCACGCCACCGTCTTGCCGCAGCCGGACTCGCCGACGATGCCCAGCGTCTCGCTCGCATCCACCGAGAAGCTCACGCCGTCCACGGCCCGCACCAGGCCATCTGTGACGTGAAAGAAGGTGTGCAGGTTCTCCACCCGCAGCAGCGACCCGCTCACTGACGCATCCTCAGGCGCGGGTCGAAGGCATCGCGCAGACCGTCACCCAGAAGGTTGAAGGCCACCACCGTGATGACGATCGCCAGGCCGGGAAAGGTGGCCACCCACCAGGCCTGCACCAGGTACTCGCGGCCCCCGTTGATCATGTTGCCCCAGGACGGCGTCGGCGGCGGCACGCTCAGACCCAGAAACGAGAGCCCCGCCTCGATAAGTATGATATTGCCGAGGCCTAGAGTCGCGGCCACGATCACCGGCCCCAGCACGTTGGGGATGATGTGCTTGAAAATAATGCGGGGCGCGCTCAGACCCAGGGCGTGAGCCGCCTGGATGAAATCGCGCTGGCGCAGCGACAGCACGTCGCCGCGCACGATACGCGCCGTCGATGGCCAGAGCGTCAGCCCCAGCACCAAGACGACCAGCGTGATCGACGGCTCGAACAGAGCGATCACTGTGATCAGCAGCACCAGGCGCGGGAACGAGATGAGCATGTCGACCAGCCGCATCAGAACCGTGTCCACCATACCCCCAAAATAGCCGCTCACCGCGCCGACCACGGTTCCAATCGTGATCGAGATGCCGACCGCGATAAAGCCGATCGAGAGGCTGATACGCGCGCCGTACAGCACGCGGCTGAAGACATCGCGTCCGAAGCGGTCGGTCCCCATCAGGTGGTCGAAGGAGGGGGGTTGGTGCCGGGTGGCGGCGATGTCCTCGAAGGCGCTGGGATCGAAGGGAGCCAGGTAGGCGCTGAGCAGGGTGGCCAGATACAGGGCGATCATGATGTAGAGGCCCAGCACCGCCACGCGGCTCTTCTTGAATTCCCGCCAGGCGATGGCCCAGCTCGAGACGCCGCTCGGCTCGGCGCTTTTCGCACGCAGCTCCTCTGCCAGCCCCAGTCCCCAGGCCAGGGCGAGTCCTCCGACCAGAGTGGCGAAGGCGACCCACCGATCGACACCTCCGCCGCTGAAGGTCACCTGCACCCGGTCGAAGGCGAAGATGAGGACGGCCAGCAACCCCAGCGCCAGCGCGAACATCGCGATGCCCAGCTGGCGGCGGCCCCGAAGCAGATGAGGCAGCCCCGGCAGCAGAACTGCGGCGGCGTGGGCTTTGCTCGCCGTCCCGCTCCGGCGCGCGGCCGTGGCGTCCTTATTCATAGCGGATCCGCGGATCGACGACGGCATAGAGCACGTCAGCGACCAGGTTGGCGATCACGACCATGACCGCGAAGATGAAGCTGGTCGCCATGACCAGCGGGTAGTCGCGCTGGTAGATGGCGTCCACGATCGTTCGTCCCATGCCCGGCCAGGCGAACACCACTTCGACCAGCACCGCGCCGCTGAACAGGAACGGCAGATAGAGACCCAGCAGAGTGATGATGGGCAGCAGCGCGTTCTTGAGGGCGTGCTTGAGGATGACGGCGCGTTCGGGAAGGCCCTTGGCCCGGGCGGTCCTGATGTAATCCTGGCGGATGACCTCGAGCATCGAGCTTCGCATGTAGCGGGCGACGCTGGCGGCGGAGGAAACGCCGAGCGCGATCGAGGGGAGTACTAGGTGTCGCAGGTGATCGGCCAGCCTGCCCCAGCCGCTCATCATGTCATAGTTGACGCTGGTCATGCCGGAAGCCGGGAAACGGAGCGCCGTGGGCCACCAATCGATCTGGTGCACCTTGTAGGCGAGCAGGAGGATCAGCATCAAGCCGAGCCAGAAGCTGGGCATCGAATAGATGAACAGCGCCCCGAGCGTCAGCGCATTATCGAGCAGCGAGTACTGGCGCACCGCCTGGACGATTCCGATGGCGATGCCGATGGCGAAGATGAGCAGCAGCGAGGTGCCGCTGAGCAGCAGCGTGTTGGGAATCCGTTCCGCGAGTATCGTCGCGATGGGCCGGCTCTGGCTCAGGCTGTAGCCGAAGTCGCCGGTGAGGAAGCTCTTGAGCCAGCGCACGTACTGGATGTGAATCGGCTGGTCCAGCCCCCAGTTGCGACGCATCTGCTCCAGCACCTCCGGCGCCACGCTGGGATTGAGGTACATGGCGGTGGGGTCGCCCGGTGCGGCGTGCAAGATGAGGAAGACCAGGGTCAGGATCCCGAATAGCAGCGGGATGGCTTGGAGAAGGCGGCGGCCTATGTAGGCGGTCATCGGCGACGATCGGCCGGATCGATCCACCAATCCTTCACGTTGACGAGGTCGCCGCGAATATCCATGCGGACGTCGCGCACCCGATCACGAACCGCGTTGGCCCGCACATCATAGTACAGGAAGGTGTACGGCTGGTCGCGTCGCATGATCTCCTGGTACTCGCGCCAGAGCGGCAAAGCCTGGGCGCGATCCTCGATCTGCGTCACCCGATTCAACAGCGAGTCCACCCGCGGGTTGCAGTAGCCGGCCCACTGGAAGGCGCCCTCGAGCTGCGCACAGGCGAACAGCGGGCGGTCGTCGAGGTTGAACTGGGCGCTCCACCCGAGCACGAAAGCGTCGAATGGTCTCTCGGGGCTCATGATGTCCCGACCCAGGCTTTGCGCCTCCTGCACCTGCGTGCGCACCTCGACACCCACCTTGGCCAGGTCACTCTGCACCAGGGTCATGATGTCCTCGCGGGTCGGGTTCGGATTGGTCCTGAGCTCGAAGGATGCCTTCACGCCGTCTCGCTCACGGACCCCATCTCCGTCGCGGTCGATCCAGAGAGCCGCGTCCAGCAGCGTTCGCGCGCTGTCCGGATCGTAAGGCAGCGGCTGAAGCTCGCGGTCAAAGGCCCAGTGAAAGGGTGGGATCGGACCTTTCGCCACCTGCCCCAGACCGCGCCGGACGCTCTCGACGATCGCCCGCCGGTCGATGGCGAGCGTCAGCGCCCGCCGCACGGCTGGATCGGAGAACAGCGGCCTCCGACCGTTCCAATTGATGAAGGCGTAGTTGCGGTTGGGATACGTGATCACCCGCGGCGCCGGGCGCTTCACGATCTCCGGGACCTGACCGGGCGCGACGATCAAATAGACGTCGACCTCCCCGGCGAGGAACTCGGCGAGGCGCGTCGTCGGCTCGGCGATATGGCGGTAGATGAGGCGGTCGAGGTACGGCCGCCCGCCCAACGCCGCTGGGAATTCGGTGTTTGCCTCGAACACCCAGCGATCACCGGCCCGGTGCTCCACGAAACGGAACGGACCGTTGCCCACCGGGCTCTCGCTGCCGAACGGATGAACCTTCAACTGCGCCGCCGGCACGTCGCCCAGCAGGTGAGCGGGCATCGGTGGGATGAGGCGCCAGGGATCCAGGAACCCCGGATGCCGCTTCAAGTAGAGGGTGATCGTGAGCGAGTCCCGGACCACGGCGCTGTCGTAGAGAGCGAGCCGGGATGCCTGAGGGTAAGCAGTTTGAGGGTCCTTGATCCGATCGAAAGTGAACTTGACGTCGTATGCCGTGCTGGGAGCGCCATCGTGCCAGCGCACGTCGTCCCTCAGTCGGAAGGTCAGTTGAATCGCGTCGCCGGCGGAGGAGGTGTCCCAGCTCTCCGCCAGGTACGGGCTGGGCTGGAGGTCTTCGTCGAAGCGGATCAACGTCGTGAACAGCGCGAACACTTGAAGCTCGTTGGCGATCTCGTCGATGCTCGCGAAGTGGTTCATCGAGCTGGATTCGGACAGCGAGGCCACAACCGCCGTCCCCCCAAAACGCCGTTCCGCGGAAACGCCGCCCTCCCGCGACGACCCGCCGTCGCCCTCACCGCAGCCGGCCACCAGCAGGCCGGCGACCAATCCAGCGATCAGCCGCGCTTCACGCATGACATCCAGCTCCATACGGCTCAGTACCTTCGCCGGCCCGCCGGTATCCACCAGTCCGCGATGTTCACGAGCGTCCCGCGCGCGTCCATCTCGGCGCCCTCGATACGGTCCGATACCGCCGCCAGCTCATCCAGCCACATGAGGAAAGTAAACGGTTGGGCTTCCTGTAGTGCAATGGAGAACTCCGACCAGAGCCGGCGCGCCTCGGCTTCATCCATCGTAGATGAGGCCTGCTCGATGAGACGGTCCACCCGCTCGTCTTTTAGGCCGCTCCGGTTGTAGCTGCCGGGCCGATCGGCCTGCGAGGAGTGGAAGAGGGCAGCGGGATCGACGCGGAAGTTGTCCAGAACCCAGCTCTGCACGACCGCCTCGAAGTCGCGGCCCCTGTGGCGTGCGAGCAGTGTTTGCC
>CAYGCC010000035.1:0-10566 GCA_964348165.1 uncultured Gemmatimonadota bacterium
TTCGCTGGGAGCGCCGACGCAGCACGGACGCGGAAGGTGAGCTCCACCAAAGCGATCGGCGCGACTGTGCTCAGGCGGCACAGCCACGTCGGGTTTCGGATGACCCGACCCAGGATTACAGCCAGAACGGCGTGCGCAAGCCTGTGATCGTCGTGCCCTGAGAGTCGCGGCCGTCGACTGCCGTCCGCCCGGTTGTCGCGTGAGAGTCATGGGCTATTGGGCGGCCGGCGTGCCGAATGATCCGAGCGTTAACCCATCGGTCCGCCGGATGAGCCACATCGCCGAGCGTCCCGCCGGCAGGTCGACCTCGTGGCCTGTGCCAGTCTCGTGATCGGTCAGTCGGAGGGACGCCGGCGACCCTAGCTCTGAAACGACGGCGTAGAGGGTCGCCTCGCGGTAGCGTGCTGGATAAACCAGCACGGCCGGGTCATTGTCCCCGAGCGCGAAGGCCGGCGCGATGCCCGCCTGACCAAGGGCGTAACGATAGAGCGCGACCGTCGTCTCCACCGTTTCGGCGAGCTCAACCGGTAGCGGCGACCAGATAAGTCGGCCCCGGCCGACGGGAAAGTTCATGACGCGGGCGTGCGGCTGACCGGAAAGGTGCGCCGTCTCGACCCGCTGCATCAGCTCTCCGCGGTAGCGTAGACGCAGCATGGTGCCATCGAGCTCCAACGCCTCTTCTTGAGCCACGGGGCGAACGGTGACCCGGGCCCCGAACCGCTCCAGACGCGGTACGCTGAGCCAGTGCTCGTCGGAGTCGATCGGGCCGGTGACCAGCAGCGTCGCGCCACCCTCGGCCATGGCGAGCAGCCGCCGCCAGGCCGCTTCGGCCAGGATTCGCGGGGAAGGCAAGACGAGAAGCTTTGGAACTGACTCCAACCGGTCGAGCGCGTACTCGCTCACCGCGCCCATCGTCACCCGGCAACGATAATGCATCGCCCGCACCGCTCGGCGTGTAGCCGCCGTGGCATGGTTGCGCACCGAGAACATGTGGGAATGGGGGATCACCATCATTGCGGGCTCGGGCTCCCGTGGCCCCAGATCGCGAAGCCAGCGGGCGGCGAAGGCGGCCGCCTCGCGCAGCACCTCGAGTTCGGGCTTGGCCGAACCATCCACTCGTAGCAGGCCGATCGCTGCCTCGTTGTCCAACGGCATGTAGGGGTTAGTGTTCCAGACCCACTCGATGAAGCCGGCGGTGTCGGTGGCGAGGGCCATGACCAGCTTGCGCTCGAGCAGGTCGCGGGCCTCTTCCTCCGTCCGCCAGGCTCTGCCGTCGATCTTCTCGTAGAACATTACGCCGGTCTCGGAGATCAGGTTCGGCACACCCGGCGTCTTGGTCACGATGCTGTCCCACAGCAGATCGTCGTTCAACCACCAGGTGTGGTTCGAGGTGAAGTCCACCGCCGGCGCGTGGAACCAGGGGCTCGGCCGCTCGTAGGTCCCGCCTTCGTCCTGGCCCACGGTCACCAGCTGCCGCGGGGTGCCGGCTTCTCGCACCGCGTCCGCCAGCTCGCGGGCCCAGCGGCTGAACATGTCATTGGCGAACAGGCGGTAGTCCATCGCCTTGAGCGGACGCAGGCCCTCGAAGATGTTGCGGTCAGCGAACTCTTCCGGACGCGGCAGGTCGAGCGCCTCTTCCGGCAGCGTCCGCCACAATTCGGCCAGCTTCGATGCCAACTGGTCGTCCGACGCGGCTTGGTAGCGATCGCGCAGCCACTCGCGCCAGGCACGCTGCTCGTGACGGTCGTAGTTGGGCCGCGTCAGCCACAGCCGCTCCGGCGAGCAGAACGACGGCTCGTTGATCAGGTCCCAGATCACGTCGTTCATCGCGCGGTAGCGGCGCGCGATCTGCGTCACGAACTCCTTCTGTGCCTTCACCGCCTCCGGATCGAGATACGGGTTCACGCCGCCCCAGCTCTCCGGCAGGAAGGCGAAGAAGGTGAAGATCACCGGGATGTCGTGCTTGCGCGCAGTGAGCAGGAAGGCGTCCAGCGCCCGGAGCACCGCCTCGTCGATTTCGCCCGGGCGCGGCATGTAGCGTTTCCAGCCGGTCCAGATGCCGGTGCGGATCATGTTCACGCCGGCGCGTCGCATCTCCGCGAAGTCGAGCTGCCACGTCCACGGGTTGGGCTCGAATAGAAACCGGCGGTGTACGTCCGAGGCCATGTACGAAGTCCCGGTCACCACGTAGGGCACGCCGTCGCGACGCAACCGCTGCCCGTCGGTGCTGAGCGGCCGACCACCGGCGAGCAGGTCGGCGTCGTGTATCCAGAAGCCGGTGATGGCGCGCAATGTCCGGGCGTCCGAGCCAGCGCCTCCGTCCCCTGCGGAACCATCGTCGCCATCACCGGCACGACCTCGGGACGTAACCGCAGCTTCGACTCGATACAGCCCGGGTCTGAGGCGCACGCCGGCCGGCGTCTCCAGGGTGGTACTGGCGACGGCCGTGAATCCTGTGGCGCTCAGCTCGAAGGTTGCGGCGCTGATGCGCCGGTCGCCCTCGTCGTAGACTTCGATGCGACAGGGAAGGCCGACCCGCCCGCGCGAGCCCGGTGACTTCAGCGTCACGTTGATCTCCGGGCGCTCGCCATCGTGGTAGCAGGCGTACGAGGGGTGGACCGTCAACTGGTGAGCGCCCAGCACCGCATCCTCCACCATCACCCGCAGCGCCGCTGCCGAAACCGATCCATTTAAGTTGGCCAGCACCCAGCGACCGCCGGCGAAGCGGCCCTCCAGCCGGTCGACGCGGACGATGGGTGCCGCCAGCGGATGCTCGCCCGGGCCCAGGGCGGAAACCAGCGGCACCAGGGCCGCCTCGCGCGGTCCGTCCGATCCATCCTCGTCGGGGAACTCGCGCCGGCTCGTGAACCGGTAGTACAGTGCGTACGCGGTCTGCGCTTCGACGCCCGACTCGAGCGCCTGCTGTTCAGCGACCTCTGGGTGAACGGCGTAGCTGCTCGCGCTGGACACGTCGACCGAAAACGCCTGGGTGATCCCCAGAACCTTGTGGTAGGCGGCCTGGCGTGCCTCGCGACGCCAGCCGGCTCGATCCGCGACCACGGGCACGGCGAACGGCACGCCGCCGACGTTGACCCAGTTGCCGCCGGCGTCGAAGAAGTCGAGAAGCCGACGCCAAGCTCGTTTGGGGAACGACGAGCCGTAAGGGTTGAGGAAGACATCGAAGTCCGTCGGCGTCAGCCGGGCAAGTTCAATCCCTCGCAGCGACGTCACTTCGAAGCCTTCGAGTGCGGCGTCGAGGGTGCCGCGCTCGAGGGGCGTGGCGTCCGTGGTGGGGAAGCCGGGCTCCCAGAACAGAGCGACACGCGGTCGCTGGGGCGTCTGGGGCGGATCCCGAAGGACCAGCCAGGCGCGGAGCGGTCGCGGCACCGCTCCGGTGACGGCCGCGGCGCCCAGCGAGGCGAGGAAGCCGCGGCGATCAATCACAGCGACGCCCGCAACAGATGTCGTCGTTCGCCGTGGAGCTTCACGATCAGCTCGCCGAACAGGGTGTTGGCCCAGGCGAACCAGGCACGCGTGAAGTTAGAGGGGTCGTCTTGATCAAACGACTCGTGCATGAAGCCCGTGCCGGCGTGGGTGGCTTTGAGCATGCGCAGGCAGAAGAGGATTTCGGACTCCTCCGAGCTGGTCAGCGCCCGCATGGTGATCCCGAGTGGCCAGATCATGCCGAGGCCCACGTGCGGACCGCCGATCCCCTCGCCGGCCTCTCCCCGGAAGAAGTACGGGTTGTCCTCGCTGAGGACCAGCGATCGCGTGGCTTGATAGACCGGATCGGCCGCGTCCAGCGCCTCGAGGTAGGGGAGCGATAAGAGGCTGGGCACATTCGCGTCGTCCATGAACAGCGCGTTTCCAAAACCGTCGACCTCATAGGCGAAGACTCGCCCATAGCGCGGGTGCTCTGCCACGGCGTGTTCCTGAATCGCGTGCGCCACCTCTGCCGCCAATTCGCCGCACTCAGCCGCGAAGGCGTGATCGCCGATCTCGTCGCTGAAGATCTCGCGCAGCTGCGAGAGAGCGCGCACCGCGAACAGGTTTGACGGGACCAGGAAAGGATAGATGCACGCGTCGTCGGAAGGACGGAACATCGAGTGGATGAGCCCGACCGATCGGGTGGGATTCCCATAGCCGCCCAAGGGAACGGTGTCGTAGGCGACGGCGGTGACGCGCTGGAACTTGTAAGGGCCGCGCCCCCGCATCCGCTGTTGCTCGCGAAACGTCCGGAAGATGAGCTGTGCCGCCGCCCGCCAGTCGGCGTCGAGCACCGAGGCGTCGCCGGTGGTGCGCCAGTAGCCGTGCGCCAGGCGAACGGGGTAGCAGAGCGAGTCGATCTCCCACTTACGCTCGTGCAGCTCCGGCTTCATGTCGGTGAGGTCGCTCTCCCAATGGCTGCCCTCCGGCCCGTCGTTGAAAGCGTTGGCGTAGGGGTCGGTCAGGATGCAGCGCGTCTGCCGGTTGACCACACCGGCGAGCAGCAACCGTAGCTTCTGGTCCTCAGGCGCCAGCGGCAGGTAGGGCCAGACCTGCGCCGTCGAGTCGCGCAGCCACATGGCGGGGATGTCGCCGGTGATCACGAAGCCGTCGGGCCGTCCGCGCCGCATGGAGAATCGGACCGTGGTATCGAGCGTGTTGGGATAGCAGTTCTCGAACAGCCAGGCGAGCTCGGCGTCGGCGATGTCGCGCTTCACGGTCGCGATCGTCGCTTCGACGGCCTCGCTGACGAAGTTACGCTGCCCGATCGGTGGCCGCTTTGACACCCGGTCCTGTGATCCAGGGTCTTTGCCAGGTGCCGCAGCGGCACCCAGCCCGTCGAGGTTGGCTCGCAACGCGGCCACAGCCAGCCCGGCGGCTTTGATCATCTCTCTACGGGTCAGCATCCAAACAGCGCTCCTAACCGTGGTATGAGAATCAGGCGTCACTCATGGAGGGTGGCGCGGCGGACGGGCCGGAACCCCACGCGGTGTTAGGTCGATCGCCCATCTCGAACACCAGCTCGCCACCGGCGACGATCTCCGCGTGCGTGATGTAGCAACGGTCGAGCGGCCGTCCGTCGAGCGTGGCCGAGGTGATGTATTTGTTTACGGGCGAAACGCCGGGCGCCTTCACCGTGAAGCTTCGGCCGTTGCCCAGGTCGATGATCGCGGTCTCGACCTGCGGTGCGCCGATCACGTAAGTGCCGTCGGCGGGATTCACAGGGTAGATGCCGATAACGCTCAGAATGTACCAGGCCGACATCTGACCGCAGTCCTCGTTCCCCGGCAGCCCTTCCGGGGTCGGATCGTAAAGCGCCGCCGTGATCTGACGAACCCGTTCCTGCGTCTTCCAGGGCGCCCCCGCATAGGCGTAGAGGTAAGCCACGTGATGGCTCGGCTCGTTGCCGTGGGCGTACTGGCCGATCAGCCCGCTGATGTCGGGCGGCGCCGCGCCCTCCAGCTCGGACGTCTCCTCGAACAGTTGGTCGAGCTTGGCGATGAAGGCCCGGCGCCCGCCCATCAGCTCGATCAGCCCGCGCACGTCGTGCGGCGCGAACCAGGTGTACTGCCACGCGTTCCCCTCGGTGTACTCGTCCTGGCGGTGCGATGCCGCTTTGGGCGAGAACGGCGTCTTCCAGCTTCCGTCGGACAGGCGGCCGCGCATGAAGCCGCTGGCCGGATCGAAGACGTTGCGATAGAAACGCGCCCGATCCAAGAAGAGTCGAGCGTCGTCGTTCGCGCCCAACGCACCGGCCAGCCTGGCGATGCACCAATCGTCGTAAGCGTACTCCAGCGTCTTCGAGACCGACTCGCGCTCCCAGTCTGCGGGGATGTAGCCGAAAGGCCGGAGCGGCCGCAGCCAGATCTCGGTTTCCTGCGCCGGTCCATGGCCCGCCGCCACCCGGACCTGAACGGGCGTTTCGCGTTCCACCCGCGGGGCCGGGAGCAGAAGCGGGTTGGATCCGAACTCCAGGCGCGCCGACACAGGCTCGAGCTCGCCGACGCGCACGATGGCGTCCGTTGGCGGAGCGAGGTGCTCGATGTGGGCGCGTACGAGCTGACGGCGCGCGCCGGCCTCTTCCACCAGCCCGAACACGTTCTCGGCCTCTACCCCGTGTTCCACGCGCCGTTCAAAGGTCATGTACCAGTCGCGGGTCCCCGCCGCCTCCGCCGTCACTCGCAGCCGCAGTTTTTCGCCCGCGCTCAGAATGCCGCCTGGCAGGGTCAAGAACATGTACCCAAAGCGGTCGTCGTAGCGGTCGGTGTGCGTCGCCGCGAAGGTGAGGCGCGAGTCCAGCGGGCCGTTCACCTGGAAGCCGTTGACACCGGCGGCGGGCCCGCGGAATACGAACCACGCTTGGCCGTTCACATGGAGCGTGAATCGCCGCCGCCCGGCGCCCGCGTCAATGCCGGCCAGCCAAACGAACGAGAACCTCTTGGTCGCCGCCGTCGCGGGAGCCGCCGCCGTTTCCCAGACGATCGACTCACGGCCGTCCTCGCTGCGGACCAGCAGCGCCGTGCGTGCCCGCGGGTCCGGCGAGAGGTAGCCGAGCGTCTCACCCTCGATCGTGCGATCGTAACCGCTGACCAGTGTGCCGAGCGCCGTCAGGTCGGACGCGCTGATGGGGGCGATCCGCGGCAAGTTCTCCTTCGAGTCGGCATCGCGCGCCTGGGGCAGCGTGGTTGGTTGCGGCATCCGATAGAAACGCAGGCCGTGTGCATCCTGGAGGGCGCTCCGCTTCATCGCTTCCAGAGCTTCATGCGGATCGACGCTCGTGAGCCCTTTCGACCAGGCGTCGACGATGACCGGTACCGAGTGATAACCGATCATGGTGTTCGTCTCGACCCCGGCGAGCGACCAAACGGGAAGCAGGCCACCTTCCTGATAGAAGGCCATCATCGAGCGAATCAGATCATCCACGCGCTCGGGCAGCAACAGCGTAAGCAGCGGGTGCTCGGCGCGGAACGTATCCCATAGCGAGAACACGGTGTGGTTCTCGAAGTCGCTGGCGCGATGCACGCCGCCGTCCGGCCCGCGGTAGGCGCCGTCGACGTCGCAAAACAAGGTCGGCGCCAGACAGGCGTGATAGAGCGCCGTATAGAAGATTATTTTCTGGTCGACGCTCGCGTCGGGGATCAGAATCCGTCGCAAGATTCCGTTCCAGGCCGCGCGCGCGGCCTCCCGCGTCGCCTCGAACTCCCAGCCGGGCATCTCGTCTCGCAAGTTGCGACGGGCGCCCCCGACGCTCACCGGTGAGATGGCGACCTTGGCCAGCAATTGCTGGCCCGAGCCGAGGCGGAACTGGAACGTCCCTCTCACACGATCGCCCTCGAGTCGCGCCCGGCTGTCGGGCTCGGCGGTCCCGTTCTGGAGCCAGTGGGCGGCGATGGGCTTAGAGAAGACAGCGGCGAAGAACAGCTTCTGATCGCGGGCCCAACCGGTGGACCAGCGGTAGCCGCTGATCTCGGTCGGGCTGTCGACGCTGATCGCCGTGTGGGTGGGCGTGTCCCAGTTGAGGCTGTAGCCGAGATCCACGAGCAGGGCGGCGTGCCGGCCGTCGGGGATGCGCGTGAAGGTGTAGCGGTGAAGGCCCACGCGCGCCGTGGCCGTCAGCTCGGCCTCGATTCCATGGTCCAGCAGCGTGACGGCGTAGTAGCCCGGCGCGGCGCGCTCGCCGTCGTGAGAGAACGCCGAACTAGCGTCGCGAGGCGCAACGCCCGCCGACACGATCGGCGCAAACAAGATATCGTACATGTCGCCGATGCCGGTGCCGCTCAGGTGCGTGTGACTGAAGCCGGCGATGCGATCGCTCGACCAGTGGTAGCCGGAAGACCAGTCCCAACCACTGACGCCGTTGTCGGGACTGAGCTGTACCATGCCGAAGGGTACCGTCGCGCCGGGGTAGGTGTGGCCATGGGCGCCGGTGCCGATGAACGGATCGACATATTGAGCTAGGTCCTCATCGGCAGACGCCGCTTCGAGCGCCGACCACGCCCCGGGCCGGATCGTCAGGCCGGCGAGCGCGGCGCCACTGGCCTTCAGCATGTCCCGGCGTGTGATCACGGCGGTTCAGCCCTTCGATTGCCGACGGTGCAGCTGGCGAACTTTCGGCTCGATGTCGGCGAGCGCATCGACGGAGTCGTTGTGGGTTACCACGAAGTAATGAACCAACGGGATCCCTGCGAGCACGTGCAGGCTGAGCTCGTGGAACTCGGCGAGGAAGTGGTCTAGACGGATGAGCAGACCGTGCTCCTCGTCATCTGTCAACGACAACAGCTCGTAAGCGCCGGCGCTCCAGAGCTCCGGCTTCCACGGCTGGTAGGGTCCAGTTTCCCGGTCCATGAAGGTTGGCCTTAGCTGTGAGCTGGCGGTGCCGCGTCGGCCGGACTCGCCAGATGGGTGGCCAGCGCCTGCAGATCCTTGACGCAGGCTTTCTTGAAGGAGCCGATAAACAGCTTGGAGACGAGCGCGGCGATGCCGTGCAGGCCCCGGATGGCGCCGTGAAGCGTCACCTCGGTGCCGCCGTTACGCGGCGTGAGCCGGTAGTCGAACAGATACTCGCCGCGCTTGGACGTGCCTTTGCTGCCGTCGACGCGCAGGGCCAGACCCGTCGGCGGCTCGAAGCGAGTGACCTCAAACTGCTCGGTCGCCTCTTTTCCGAAAATCTTGCGGCTCTCACGCCACTCGGTACCGATGCCAAAGGCACCCTCGCTGATCATTTCGATCTTGATCAAGCCGGGCATCCAGTTGGGGGCGGCTTCGAGGTCGGTGAGGGCCTGGAAGACCCGATCGGGCGCTTTCGCGAACCGCTGCCGGACGGTGAACTCGACGGACATGGACGTCCTCCGGCTGGTGTGTTAAAGGTAGGGGATATCCGACTCGTAGATGCCGGGCCAATCACACGTCTCGTCTCGCGCGTGTTTCTCAATCGCTAACAGATAGCCTCCTCCACCGCCCGCCTCACTAGGGCTGCGCCAGGTGCCGCCGATCGGACTAGCCGCACCGCCCGCGGCGGTGTTCGACGGGCAGGCAGTCAAACCCGTCGAGAGCCCAGAGGCCGGCACGATCCTGCCGCGCCGAGTCCTGGGCCGCCGTCAACCAGTCGGCATATTGCACGTTGGGCGGATAAGTCAGCACGACCGCCCAACCCTGGCGCACGAGAAGCCAGTTCACGAGCCGGTCGTCGGCCCACACGTACGCCAACAACCGACCGTTCCGGTCTCGCGGCTCGACGTCAAGCTCGAGGCTGACGGACGAACCGACCGGCGCCAGCTCGGTCAGCCGCTGAGCGGCGAGCCGACCGTATGGCGCCTGGCTCAACTCCGGTGTGTCGATACCGACGAGCCGAACCCGGCCCGCTCCGCGGCAGACGAGCGAATCACCATCGGCGATACGCTCGACCACACAGCGGCTCGTCTCGCGCACTGGCGCCGGCGGCCCCGAATAGGCGTGGGCGCCGCCTGCCGCTCGGCTCTCATCCTCGACGCTCTGCGTGTGGCAGCCGCTCGAGACCACCAACAGCAGTGCGAGCAGAACGGTTGGTGCGCCAGAGGACACCCTGCGCCCGATGGAAATCTCCGTCATCGATCTAAGCTCTCACGCCATGCTTCGGTTCGATCGCGGGCGGCAGGCTGCCGGGCGGCGCTCAGTCATCAGTCAGGTACCGCCTTTGGATCACACCGAGGTGGTGGGCCGCGTGTCCATAGATAATGTAGGCGAGCGCCCGGACCGAAAACTTCACCTCGTTGGCGACTCCCATGGCGCGCCATTCGTCCGCGTCAAAGCTGCGGAAAAGCGCAAGATTGCTCAGCCGCAGGTGCTCGAACTCCGCCAGGAGGTTCTCCATCGGTCTCCGGCCAAATGCCGCCACTCGCACGTAATCGTCCTGCTCGAAGCCGGGCAACGGCGTGCCTTCACCGCGGGCAAAGCTCAGGGCGCGATAGGCGAAGACCCGTTCCGAGTCGATCACGTGGCCGAGAATTTCTTTGATCGTCCACTTACCCGGCGCGTAGCGGTGATCGCCCATCGCCGCCGGCAGGCCGGCGAACAGCTCGATCACCTCGGAGCACTGGTCTTCCAGCGCCGATAGGATGTCGGACACTCTGGGCTGCTCGATATAGCCTGCATAGTACGGCGCGAACTCGTCTTTACCTGGACGGCCCACTACTTCGGATGCCATGGTCGGCCTCGGGTTCGATGAGTGAGACGGTTGCCCGACTGGATAGAGGCGCCGGGCCGGCGGGGCTGACCACCGCGCTGACTCGCACTCAGTCGGGTTCATGCGTAGTAGTCGATCTTGCAGCCGCAGCCGTCCCACATCCGCTCGTACTCCTCCAGTCGTTGCCGAACGAAGCGGCCCGCTTCCTCCTCGTCCGCCAGCCGACGCAACACGCGTTCGGCCGGCGACGGCTGCTCCACCGCGGCGAAGAGGCGGTCCAGACGAACGATCATCAGGTCGCCGGCCAGATAGGTGTCGTGACGCTCGACCTCCTCGAACGCCGGCGCCAGCCCCGTCCACTCATCGACGGGGATCGAAACGATCCGCTCGCTGTGCAACCGCCGCTTTAGCTCGTTGAC
>CAYGCC010000036.1:0-9888 GCA_964348165.1 uncultured Gemmatimonadota bacterium
AGCGGCGTGAAATTCGGGCCGTGCCCGTTGAGCACGATGATGTTGGCGAAGCCGGTCGCCGCCAGCCCGCTCAGGACCTGCTGCGCAAGCTCTTTCAAGACCTCGGCGCTGATCCCGAACGTGCCGGCATACTCATCGAGCGACGTATTGACGCCGTAAGGGATCGTCGGTGCGATGAGCGCATTCAGCTCTTCCGCGAGATAGGCGGCGAGGGCTTCGGGCACCAGGTTGTCGGCGCCGTTGGGGCCGACGCCGTGGGCTTCGAGCGTGCCCACCGGGAGCAGGACAGTCTGGACTTGCATCGGCACCAGCTCCTGCACCTCGATCCAGTTGAGATCGTTGAGATGGCGGGAGTGCTGGGCGTGCACGCCGCCGGCTCCAAAGATCGCCAGCGCCAATGCCACGGTCATGATTCGCATTCGAGCCTCGCGAGGTTAGGTGTTCCTTCCGGTCGATTGTCGGTCGTTCCCTGGTCGACGTGTCCAGCTTGCGACGGCGGAAACACCGGGGCAGTATGGGATCCGCGGTTGTATAGCTCGGCGCGCGAAGCGGACCGGATAAATCGTCGATGGACTACACATCGCTAACGCGAATCAAGAGGCAGCCGCCTCTCAAACGAGCCGGCAAGCGTATCCTGGTCGAGCTTGCCCTCGCAGGGGAGCGACTCAAGTTCGGGCTATGGGGGCGCCCGGACGCCTCGGCCGCGATCCTCATTGTCGGCTCGGCTCGCAGCGGCACGACCTGGTTGATGAACGTGCTGTCCTCCGCGCGTGGGATACAGCCCATCTTCGAGCCGCTCTACCCTCCCTACTCGCCCGCGGTGCGCGAGCTTGCCGGCTGGGACGCCCGGGATCCTTACATCCGTGGCCAATACCTGCGACCCGGCGGCGTCTATCCCGGTTGGTCAGCGCTGCTGGGACGAATCCTCACCGGTCAAGAACGAAACTACTGGACCGACTTCGAGCGCAAGAGCCTCTTTCCCAACCGCTTCTTGATCAAGCTCATCCGCGCCAACCTCATGCTCGGTTACATCGCCGAGAATTTTCACCCCGCTATCGTCTATACAGTTCGTCACCCCTGCGCGGTCGTGCGGTCGCGCCTGGCACTGCGCTGGCACGCCGAGGTCGACGATCTGCTGAGTCAACCCGAACTGGTGCAGGATCATCTGGCGCCCTTCGCCGACGCGATCTCGCGCGAACGTGACTTGCTGGGCGCGCACGCCGTTTGGTGGGCGGTCGAGAACCTGGTGGCGAGCCGCCAGCTGGCGGAGCGGGCCCACTACAGGCTGGTCTATGAGGAGGCGGCGCTCCGACCGATCGAGACGGCGCGACGGCTTGCCGAGTGGCTGGACCTCGAGCTTCCGCGCAATCTGGAGACGATCACCGGGCGTATCAGCCGGGTGACGCGCAAAAAGTACGCTCGCTTGACGACAGCGGAACGTCTCTCCCTCCGGCAGAAAGAGCTTTCGCCGGACGAGCAGCGACGCGTCCTCGCTTGGTCGCAGCGCTTGGGTCTCGGCGATTATGACTTCGATCCGTTGCCCATATCGGTTCGCGGATCTTTTGGCTCCGGCGTCGCGGAATCGAAGTTCGAGACCCCGACCTAGCCGCCGGCATCGCCGCAGGGCCGCGATCTCATTAGTTTTGTCCTGGCACGGCAAGACGGTGTCCCAGAGCGGGTCGTGGCCGAGCCGGCTTATCAAGAGAGCTTCACCGGAACGACGCCTGCGCTGTGCCGCGTCCCCATCACCACCGCCACCGCTCCGAGGTGAGCATGAAGACACGATCGATCTTACTGGCCGTTCTGGGACTAACCCTCGTGGCATCCTGTGGCGAGGAAGAGGTGTTTACAGGCCCGGTCCTGCCACGCGGCGAATGGGTCAAGATCAGCACCTTTGCCTGCCCCGCCGACGCGCAAACCGACGTGGAGTGTACGATCCCCGTCGCGCCGGGCGACGAACTGGTCGCCGGCGGCATCTATGTCCAAGAGCATCATTTCATCAACTCGGATTACCTCTTCGGCGTGCTGAGCTGGCCGCCCACCGCGACCACCGCCTGTGACGACCTCGACTCGGAGAGCCGTTGCGTGCTTTTTGGTGTCTGGGGCACGTTCGCCCACGAGCACGGCGTACAGCGGCTGATTTTCAAGCTGACCGATCCGGTGGAATATCGTCTCGATTACACATTGATGGTCGGCGGCCATGTCCTCGCGGACACGTCGCTGGTGCTGCCCGTCGTCGGCAGCACGTCTCCGAGTGACACACCGGTTCTCGCCACCGCCGGGCGAAGCTTCGAGTAGCGGCGATCCCGTCAGACGGCCAGGTAAGCCGCCACCCGGCTTGGTTTTCCTTGCGTTCACGTCTCCGCCGTGGCATACTCCGCCGATCCGCGCCGGCGACTCGTCAACCCATAAGGAACCGATGTCGACACGATTGACCTGCACCCTAAAGCGAGCATTTTGGCTCGGTACCTTCGCCCTGGCGCTCCCAGGCGGCGCGTTGGCGCAGCAGACGGCCGAGCCTCGCTCGCTCCGCGAGAACTATCAAGACGTTGCCGACCGACTGATCGACGCCGCACTGGCCGACAGCTTCGCTTACCAGCGTTTGACCGAGCTGGCGGATCGCTTCGGGCACCGCTTCAGCGGTTCGGAGAACCTGGAGCGTGCTCTCGATTGGATCATGGCGCGGATGCAAGAGGACGGGCTGGAGAACGTTCGGGCGCAGCCGGTCCTGGTGCCGAAATGGGTGCGCGGAGATGAGTCGCTGGAGATGGTGGCGCCGCGGCGGGCCAAGCTGCCGCTGCTGGGGCTGGGTGGCAGCGTAGGCACGCCACCGGAGGGGATACGAGCCGAGCTGCTGGTGGTCGGCAGCTTCGAGGAGCTGGAGGCGCGAAAGAACGAGGCCAAAGGTCGCATCGTGTTGCTCAACGCGCCCTTCACGAGCTACGGTCAGACCGTCACCTATCGCGTGGTTGGCGCCGTGGCCGCCGCACGCGCCGGTGCGGTGGCGAGCCTGATCCGCTCCGTCACCCCGTTCTCGATGCGAACGCCGCACACCGGCCAGATGCGCTACGACCCCAGCACCCCCCAGATCCCGCACGCCGCCATCACGGTCGAGGACGCCGACATGCTGCAGCGCATGCAGGCGCGTGGCGAGCGGGTCGAGCTTCTTCTGAAGATGGATGCGCAGCGGCTGCCCGACGTCCACTCCCGAAACGTGATGGGCGAGATCGTCGGCTGGGAGCATCCCGATGAAGTCGTGGTGATGGGCGGCCACATCGACTCCTGGGATGTGGGTCAAGGCGCCATGGATGACGGGGGTGGCAGCATCGCGGCCTGGGAGGCCGTGCGGCTGATGCACCACCTGGGACTGAGGCCGCGTCGCACGGTGCGGGTGGTTCTGTGGACGAACGAAGAGAACGGACTACGCGGCGCCCGCACCTATCGCGACGAGCATCGCAGCGAGATCGGCAACCACATCCTCGCGATCGAGTCGGACGCCGGCGTCTTCAAGCCATTGGGCTTCGGCTTCAGCGGCTCGGAGCGCGCCTTTCGCATCGTGCGCGAAATCGGCACCCTCCTCGACCGTATCGATGCCGGCACGATCACGCGCGGCGGCGGCGGTGCCGACATCGGCCCGCTCATGGAGCTGGGCGTGCCAGGCATGGGCCTTCGTGTGCAAGGCGAGAAGTATTTCTGGTATCACCACACCGAGGCCGACACCGTGGACAAGCTCGACCCGCGCGAGATGGCGGAGTGCGTCGCCGCGATGGCCGTGATGGCTTACGTGGCGGCGGACCTACCCGAGCGCCTGCCACGCTAGCGACGTCAGCCTGACATCCCAGGCGTCATCCCGCGGCCGCTGGGCCTTGGGTCAGACGGGGCGCTTGGGGAACCAGGGAAAGAACGCGTTGGTGCGGCGCACGTACTCGCGGTAACCGGGCTTCGTGGCTTTCAAGCTCTTCTCGAGCAGCGTCACACCCGACACCCGCATCAACAGCAGAGTCATCAGCATCGGGCTGTAGATCGTCCACAGCGAGTCGGGCGTCGCCGCAGCGAAGAGGAAGAAGCCCCACCAGACCATGGCGTCGCCGAAGTAGTTGGGGTGTCGCGTGTACCGCCAGAACCCACGGTCCAGCACCTTGCCTTGGTTCGCCGGATCGCTCTTAAAGCGGCCGAGCTGCCAATCGCCGCCGGCCTCGAATGCGAATCCCACGACGAAAAACGCGATGCCGAGCAGGTCGAGCCAGGTCAGCCCCGCCGGCCGGGCGGCGCGCTGAGCCCACAGCAGCGGAATCGAAATCGCCCAGAGCAGCACCGCCTGAAGCCAGAATACCGTGACAAGACTCAGCCAGGGGAAAACCTTTGGGTTCTTCTCCCGCATCGCCCGGTAACGGAAATCCTCGCCCTTCCCCCAGTTGCGCCAGAGGATGTAGAAGGAGAGCCGCAGGCCCCAGATCGTGACAAGCACCACCAGGAGGTATCGTCTCAACGTCGTGGGCTCGGTCATGTAGAAGTAGATCCAGGCCGCCGTTACAAAGCCGAGGCCCCAAAAGACGTCGATGATACTCGCGTCGCGCTCGATCACGCTCACCACCCAGACGACCGTCATCAGTGCCACGACAGCGGCCAGGGCGGTCAACGCGATGCTCACCGTGCCGGTCATGTTTCGGTGACGAAGCCGATCCGCTTGTGGCTGGCATCGCAGAACGGCTTCTTCCCAGATGCGCCACAACGGCAAAGCGCCGCCTGCCCATCGTGGAAGCTCGTTTGTCTCCCGTCCGCGCTGCGGATCTGGAACGAGCCTTTGACAATGAGCGGTCCGTTGGGACGCGCCGTCACGGCAAGCGCGCCGCCGGGCGCGAAGCCGTCGGGCGCGGGCTTCTCCTCGGCCAAGACGGCCTCGTGCTTGAAGCCGGCCTCGGCATGACGTCCGTCGCAGAACGGCTTGTTCGCCGAGGCACCACAACGGCAGAAGGCCACGCGCGTGTCCTCCAGCTTCAACGACCCGCCGTCGTCCATGACCTGCAACCGACCCCACGCGTACAGCGGCCCATCGACCGCCACGGTCACGACGTTCTCGGCCGGGAGCGGCTCGGCGGCGCCCCCGTCTGTTCGCTCGTACTTTAGCGCGCCGGTCGGGCAACGCCCGATGACCTGGGCCACGCGATCGGCGGCCGCGCCGTCCGCGTCGATCCAGGGCCTGCGGTTCGGATCGAACACCTCCGGCAGCCCCTCCACGCACTCCCGCGCGTGAATGCAGCGCCCGAAATCGTATTTCACCGATATGCCTTCGCCTTCGTATTCGCGGATTTTATCGCTCAACCCGACCTCCTCTCGCTCAGCGCGCGATCTCAGTGTCGCGCTCTACTCCTCGACCTGCCGGCAGCAAACCAGCGGCCTGAGAAAAGCACCAGCCTGTGGCGTGCGATGGAGAGTAGAGGCGCGATGGAGCGCGGGCAAGTCAGCCCGCGCCTGCTTGGCCATGGGGCCGAGCGCTAGTAGCTCATCGGGCCCAGTCCCACAAACTTCCTCAAGAAGGCGAGCTGGCCGATATGAAAGGCCTCGTGGGCCAGCAGAAAGGCGATCCCGCCCAGCACGCTCCCGTCGTCAACCGGAAACTGCTGCGGCGACTCGCGTCCCAGCTCGCCTGCCGAGAGCGCCGGGAGGCGTTCGCTCAAGATCGCGGAGACCTGGCGCCAAGCGGAACGGATGCCGTCGAGCGGTGGGTACTTCTCGAGATCGTCTACGCTGCGGACCGGATCGAGCAGCTCCTTGTAAGGGTTTTCGATGTCGACCCCGACAAGGCGCGCCAGGAAGTAGCGTGCGTCCATGATATGACATGCGACGTAAGCCATGTGGTTGCTGTCCGGACCTGGCCGACCCAACGCTGTGTCATCGTCGGCGCCATCCAAACAGTTGAGAAAAAGACGGGAATTGAGCTCGAGCTGCTCGTTCAGCGACCGGAGCGAGTCGTGCATGGCGAGCCTCCAGAGTGCGCGTTGAACGGTCGAGGCGAACGCTGCGGCGGCTCGTCGCGTGCGGGCGACCGCCGGGAAATCAGACGAAAGCGCAGATCTCCTCGAAGGGTTTACGCGCGATATCAGGTACGCGGGCATCGGCGGCCGGGTAGCCAACCACCAATGTGAGGAAAGGCTTCTCGTTCTCGGGGCGGCCGAGGATCTCGTTCAGAAAGCCCATGGGGCTGGGCGTGTGGGTGAGCGAGACCAGTCCGGCGTTGTGCACGGCGGCGATCAGCAACCCGGTGGCGATGCCCACCGACTCGAGCGCGTAATAGTGCTTGTATTTTTCGCCGTCCCGCGTCACACCGAAGCGCTGCACGAAAATGACGATGAGGTAAGGCGCCTCCTCCAGGAATGGCTTGTGCTCGTCCGTCCCGAGTGGCGCCAACACCTCGAGCCATTCTTTGGGCGCCCGCGTGCCGTAGAACTCGCGCTCTTCCTCCTCCGCCGCCTCGCGGATTCGACGTTTGACCGCGGGATCGGACACGACCGCGAAATACCATGGCTGCATGTTCGCCCCGCTGGGAGCCGACCCGGCCGCGCGGACGCAGTCCTCGATGACTTGCCGGGGGACGGGGCGGTCGGAGAAATGGCGAACCGAGCGTCGCCGGTGCATGTCGGCTTGAAAAGAGGAAGCGCGCCTCCTCATCTCATCGTCGGGGTACTCCACATAGTCGCGGAGGGGAACGGTAGGATATAGCGTCATCAGAGCCTCATGAGTCGGCGTTTATGGAGGCGCCTGCTAAAGCCGGGCTGCGCAGTACTTGCAATACACAGCGTCGGTATCGTGACCCTCAGCCGCGCACTGCATGCACACCTGGGTCGAGATTTGCCTTCTACGGGCGCCGGCCATTTCGACGGTGACGATGCCGGTCGGAACGGCGATGATCGCGTAGCCCGTGATCATCACGATCGATGCGAGGAAGCGCCCGATGACGGTGACCGGGGCGATGTCACCGTACCCTACCGTGGTCATCGTCACGATCGTCCAGTAGATGCTCTCCGGTATGTTGGTAAACCCATGCTCCTCGCCTTCGATCAAATACATCATAGATCCGACGATGAGCACCAGCGTCAAGACCGTGCCCAGAAAGACGACGATCTTTCGCATGCTCGCTCGCATAGCGGCGCGCAGCATACGCGCTTCGCCGACGAAGTGGACGAGCTTGAGAACGCGGAACACACGGAGCAGCCGCAAGGCGCGAATCACGATCAGCGACTGTGAACCAGGCAAAAGGACGCTCAAGTAGGTCGGCACGACGGCCAGCAGATCCACGAGGCCGAAAAAGCTGCGCGCGTAACGCAGCGGCCGTCCGACCGAAGCCAGGCGCAACACGTACTCGATCGTGAAGAGCACCGTGAAAAACCACTCGGCAATCCGCAGCTCGAGCCCCCAGCGGGCGCGGAGGCCGGCGACGCTCTCGAGTAGCACCGCAACCACGCTCAGCACGATGGTGATTAACAGGGCGATATCGAAGGCCTTGCCCGCGCGCGTATCGGCCTCGAAGATGACTTCGTGCAATCGCGCACGCCACGACATTGCCGTCGCGCCTGGCCTACGCTTTGCAGACTCTCCAGCCACAGCACGCCACTCCCGCGTTCACCCTGTCAACTGTGATACTCTCTCGCGCCGCTCAGCTGCTCAGCCAAAAGCTCGACCGGGTGTACCAGTCGGAACTTCCGGCGATGGATCAAAGCACCGGCACCGATATGCATCAAACAGCCCGGATTACCGGTGGCGAGAAGCGGGACACCGGCGGCTTCCACCTCAGACAGCTTTGCCTGGAGCAGATCCTCAGCCAGCCGGCGACGGGTCAGCCCGTAAATGCCGGCGGCACCACAGCAGCGATCGGCACGGGCTAGAGGCAGCACCGCCAGCCCAGGCACGCGACGGAGCAAATCGACGGGCTCTTCCCGTATCGCCTGCGCGTGAACGTGGTGGCAGGGCGCGTCGTAGCCGACACGCGCCTGGAGCGGCCGGTACCTCGACCCTTCACGCTCAGCCAGCCACTCGAAGACATCCCGCGTCGAGCCAGCCAACCGTGCGGCTCGGGCACTGAAAGTGTCGTCATCCTGCAGCCACTCGCCATACTCTTTCAGCGCCGCTCCGCACCCAGCCGAGTTGGTCAGCAGCAGCTGAGCCCGGCTCTTCTCGAACATCTGTATCAGTTGCCGCGCCAGCCAGGCCGCCCGCTCCAGCTCGCCGGCGTGAGCGTGCAGCGCACCGCAGCAAAATCCAGCGGGCAATCGCACGGTTCTAGCGCCGTGGGCGCCGAGGATACGTTCCGTGGCTCGGTTCACGTGACCGAAGAGCCCCGCCATGACGCACCCCTCCAACAGCGCCACCGCCTCGCCCTCGTCACCCCGATCGCGACGCCGATCGCGCCCCCACTGTGGTCGGCCTTTCTTTACTCCGCCTCGAGCCGGCGACGTCGCCGCCAGCATCGCCATGGCGAAGCGCAGACGGCCCGCCGTGACGCCGCGGCGGCCGGCGCGGGCCACCAGCCACGGCAACCGCGTGGCGCGCAGCAGGCGCAACAGCGCCCAGCACAGGTTCTGCAGCCACCGATCGGCGAACATCAGGCGAAGGCCGAGCCGAGCGGCTCGATCCAGCGCGCCGCCCGCCGCGCGTCGCGCCTCGCGCGCATGCTCCAGCAGGACTCCATAGCGAACGCCCGAAGGGCACACGGGCTCGCAGGCGCGGCAGCCAAGACACTGATCGATGTGTAGAGCGAAGGCTGGGTCGCTCACCTCTAACCGATCCTCCGCGACGGCGCGCATCAGGTACAGCCGGCCTCGGGGCGAGTCGTTTTCATCGCCCAGCAGTTCGTACGTCGGACAGGCAGGAAGACAGAACCCGCAGTGCACACAGGCGAGAAGGTCGTCCATCCGCGTGGCCAGCGGCGGTCCCCCCACGCGGCTCGGGCTCATCTGCGCAGGCTGCGCAGCAGGCGCCAGGCGCCGCGCAGGCGGGCCGACAGGCGGCGCCCATGCCTTAGGCTCAGCAGCGCCCGCGCCTTCTCTTCACCGCTGCCACCCTCCTCGAACCAATGCATCTCGCGACTCGGGGCCAGCCGATCCTCGACCCAGGACTTAATGCGCACGAACTCGCGAAGCCCTTCCAGACCGTGAACGCGGCCGAAGCCGCTGCGTCGCGCCCCGCCGAACGGAAGTTCGGGAATCGCATAGTTGATCAGATGATCGTTGATGAGCGCCGTGCCCACCGTCAGTCGGTCGCCGATGCGCCGGGCCCGGGCTCGGTCCCGACTCCAGATGCTGGCATCTAGCCCGTAGGTGCTGTCGTTGGCGTGGCGCACCGCCTCCTCTTCGTCCGCTACCGGCATGATCGGCAGCACCGGGCCGAACGTCTCTTCACGCATGAGGTCCATGCCGTGATCGACATCGACGATCACCGTCGGCTCAAAGAAGTAGCCAGGTCCCGCGATTGGCCGGCCGCCCAACAGCACCCGCGCCCCTTTGGACACCGCGTCCTGCACATGGCTCTTCACTTTCTCTAGCTGGAACTCCGCCACCAGCGAGCCGACCATCGCCTCCGGCTCGTCGCTGGTGCGCACCCGTCTGGCCTCGGCCACGACCGCGCGCACGAAGTCGTCATAGATCGACTCGACCACGTAGACACGCTCCACCGACATACAGACCTGGCCGCAGCCATAGAACGCTCCCCACACGGCTCCGCGCGCCGCCCGTTCAACATCCGCATCGGCACACACGATCATCGCATCCTTCCCGCCCAGCTCCAGCACGACGGGCGTGAGCGTCTCCGCCGCCGCCGCCATGATCTTGCAGCCAGTCGCCGTCGAGCCGGTGAAGGCGATCTTGTCCACGCCCGCCCCGACCAGGGCCGCCC
>CAYGCC010000037.1:0-27758 GCA_964348165.1 uncultured Gemmatimonadota bacterium
CAGGTTGAAGATGGCGAGCACGAAGTTGAGCAGCGCCAGGTACTCCGCCACCCCGACCACCGCTTCCGGCCACTGCCACGCCGCCGCCGCCCGCGCGAAACCCAGGAGCACGAGGCCGATGGCGATGCTGGAGAGCGGACCCACCACCGTGATCAGGAACTCGTCCTTGGGGTTCTCGGCATCCGCGCTGATGCGCGCCATGCCGCCGAAGATGAAAAGGGTGATCCCTTCCACCTCGATCCCGCGGGCCCGCGCCATCGCCGAGTGGGCTAGCTCATGCAGCAGCACCGAGGCGAAGAAGAGCAACGCGCCCGCCAGCGCCATGGCGACGTAGACGCCGCTGCTCAGACCCGGGTTCTGGTTGGGGAAGACGTGCTGAGCGAAGGTCCAGAGCACGAGCAGGAACACGACGAACCAGGAGACGTCGAGCTGGACCTCGAAGCCGAAAGGCCGACCGATCCGAATCGCGGCGATCATCCGCGACTCCGCTCCACCCGTCGCACCCGGTAGTGGTCAAGAGCCGTGGGCATGGGCTGGCCTGAGGCGCGCGGCTCGGCGGTATCGGCGCCTGGCACGCGTTCCAGCGAGTCCGGGTAGGTGTCGATGTACCAGAGGAGCCGCAGCAAGAGGAGCACCGCTTCCGAGGACCGACTGAGTGAATATAACCCCGCCAGTTCGGCGCCGGGAATGCTGGAACGGAAAAGGTCGGGCCCGCTCGGCTCCAGCGTCTGTTCCAGGTCGACCGTCAACCCGGCGGCGCTGAGGCCCGGCCGCTCCGGCCGCATCCCCATCACCAGCAGCAGCTCCGCACGCGTCCCCTCGACCGGCTCGCGCGTGACGAACACGCCTTCGACGGGCTCGGGTGGCTGGTCCTCCATGGCCTCGGCCCAGAAGAGATTCTTCGGCAGCTCGAGGTAGAGGGCCGGATGGGGGAGGCGCGGTTGCCAGCCACCCAGGTCGGGGCCGGTCTCGACCAGATCGCGGACCGGCTCCGCGTCGCAGGCGAAGAGGGGGCGCCCGGCGCTCCAGAAGTTGAAGGCGTGGAAGAGGACATCCAGATAGCGGTCCAGCGCGACTGGATCCACAGGGTCGGGCGCCAGCTGCCCCAGCAGCGCCCGCGCGCGTTCGAGCCGCGCGAACTCGTGGCGCCGGGCGGTCTCAACCCCCCGCCGCTCCGCCTCCTCCCGTAGCTCCGGGAACTCGCGCTCGGCGAGCCCGTCGACTTCGAAGACCAGCTCGAAGGGTGTGCGCCGACCGGGCCTGGCTTCGGACTCCATAAGCAGAATGCGCGCCGGGGTGGTCCGCGCCGAGCGTTAGCGACCCGCCCCGCCGACCGATCCGGGCGCAGGCGCTGCCGACGCGAGACCCGCGTCCTCCAGCGCGTCGCCCAGCCCTTCCTCGGCGCCGGAGCGTGAGGCCAGCCAGCGGTTCAGCGCCCAGAACACCGCCAGCACGACCGCCCACTGAGCCAGCACCGTGCCGATGCTGAAAGTGCTGAAGGGACTGAAGGCGCTGCGCCAACCTTCCCCCCGGACCTGCAGGAACCACCAGACGATTAATACGACCGCTTCGACCAGGCAAAAGACGATCGCCCATTCCCACCAGCGTCCGATCCGAATGTCCGCTCCGGGCTGATTGACCAACAGTTCACGGAATCTCCGGACGCCGAACCGCAGCACGGCGAAGGCGAAGAAGAAGCCCGACAGCATCAGCCCCACGCCCCAGACGAAATCCTGGTTGCGCAGGAACTCGAGGGAGAGGGCGCTGGGCACGCCGGCCAGGAAGCCGACGATGCCGACCATCCAGATGCCGCGGCGCCTGGGGATACCGGCGTCGGTCAGCACCCGAGTGGCCAGCTCGATCATCGAGATGAGGCTGGTCCAGGCGGCGAACAGTAGAGCCAGGAAAAACAGCGCCATGAAGAAGCGGCCCGCCGGCATGCGGGCGAACAGCTCCGGCACCCAGATGAAGGTCAGCCCTTCATTGCCGGCGCCCACGATCTCGTTCGCCACATCGGGCCGCAGCGCGAACGCGGTGCACAACACCATGATGCCGGCCAGCAGCGACATGGAGTTGTTGCCGAAGCCCAAGGTGAAGGCGTTGAGGGTGGTGTCCTCGTTGCGACGCATGTAGACCGCATACGTGAGGATCAGCCCCCAACCGGCGCCGGTATCCCAGGCGTTCTGGGTGAGCGCCGCCAGCCAGACGCGGTGGTCGGCCAGCTGCGCCCAGTCGGGGGTGAACATGAAGTCGAGGCCCCGTGCCGCTCCCGGCAGCGTGACCGCGCGCACGGCCAAGACCACGACCAGGACCACGAGGCTGGGGATGAGCACGCGAGCAACCTTCTCGATCCCCCGCACCCCTCGGGCGATCACCACGACCCCCAGCGTCATGGCGACGGCGTGCGTCAGCAGAGCGCCGGGCGAGCTGTTGAAGCGCTCCCAGAACGCGCCGGGCGTGGGTCCCGGGATCTCACGCGTCAGCGTCGCCACGAAATAGCGGAGGCACCAGCCCATGACGACGCTGTAGTAGAACATGATCGCCGTCGCGCACCATCCCACCCAGGTCCCCATCCAGGCGAAGCGCGGGCCGATCAGCTTTCCAAAGGCACCGATGGTTCCCGAGCGCGTCGCCTTGCCCAGGGCGAACTCCACCAGGATGAGCGGCACGGACCAGGCGAGCAGGAAGATGACCCAGGCGATGAGGAAGCTGCCACCGCCGTTCGTCGCGACGATGCGCGGGAAGCGCCAGATATTACCGGTCCCCACCGCCATGCCCAGCATGGCGAGCATCATCCCCCAGCGCGACGCGAAGACCTCGGAACGGGTCGTCACAGGCGGCTCACCTCAACCGGTCCCGCTCGAGACCGGGCGCTCGGGCAACGGCTGGCGCCTCGCCAGCTCGGTCAGCCAATCGAGTACCACTCGATTGAAAACCTCGGCGTGAGAGATCAGCGAAAGGTGGCCCCCCTCGGGAATCTCGACGTAAGTGCAGTTCGGGAGCAGGGCGGCGATCTCACGCTGCCAGTCGAGGGGGGTATAGCTGTCCGAGCTGCCGGCGATCACCAGCGCCGGCTGCTCTATCTTCGTGAGGTCAGTTCTCAGGTCGCGGTCCTTGAACGTCTCCATGCGGTTGCCGCCCACCGACATCGGCACGAGCACCGGAGTCTCCAGCTCGTACTCCACGATGCGCTCGTTTCCCGGCGATGGATCGAATACCCATACACCCCAGCGGCCCCAGAACTCGGCGAGCCTTCGCATCAACGGCTCCGGTGCGTAGCGCGAGGTCCAGCGCGCGATGGGGATCAGCAACGTGCGGTTAAGCCCGACGTGCGAGAGGTCGAGCCGCGCCAGCGTGGCGGTGAGGATCAAGCCCCAGCAGCGACCCGGAAAGAGGGTCGAGAAGCGGATGGCGATGGGACCACCGAACGATAGACCCAGAACGCAGGCCGAGGGTTCCTCGAGGGCGTCGAGCACCGTGGCGATGTCGCGGGCAAACTGATCGAAGTCGCGCTTCACACCGTCGAAGTCCACGCGCAGGTTGGGCGCGATCACCCGATAGCTCGCCGAGAGGGCACGAATCTGATAGTGAAAGACGTGACTGTCGCCGGTGAGGCCGGGGATCAGAACGATCGCCGGACCGGTGCCGGCTTCGATCACCGGCACGGGCTCGCCGCCCTCCAGCTCCACCAGCCGCTCCTGCAGTGAACGCCCCCGGTAGTCGCGAAGCTGCCGCTGCCCCCTCGACATATTGCGGCGCCAGCGATCGACGAGATAGAGTCCGGTGGTGGCGCCCGCCCCTAGCCATAACAGTCGCCGCACGATCACGCCGAGGCCCTCACCCGACCTTCTCCGCCAGATAATCGTGTAGCTTGCCGCTGGCCACGCGGTCCTGCGCCAGCGAGTCGCGGTCACGGACCGTGACGGTCTCGTCCTCGAGAGTCTGGCCGTCCACGGTCACGCAGAACGGTGTGCCGGCCTCGTCCTGGCGGCGGTAGCGGCGACCGATCGAGCCCGACTCATCGTAAAAGGCCGCGAAACGCGTCCGCAGCGCGTCGAAGATCTTGCGGGCGACCTCCGGCATCCCGTCCTTCTTTACCAGCGGGAAGACCGCCACCTTGATCGGCGCCAATCGCGGCTGCAGACCGAGAACCACGCGGCTATCTCCCTCAACCTCTTCCTCTCGATAGGCGTCGGCGAGGATGACGAGCGTCTGGCGGTCTACACCGCCGGAGGTCTCGATGATGTAGGGCGTATACCTCTCGTTGGTCGAGGAGTCGAAGTACTCCAGCTTCTTCCCCGAGCGCTTCTGGTGAGCGCCCAGGTCGAAATCGGTTCGATTGTGAATCCCCTCGAACTCCTGCCAACCAAAGGGGAACTCGTACTGAATGTCGTAGGCGTCGTAAGCGTAGTGCGCCAGCTCCTCCCGGGTGTGCTGGTGCAGCCGCAGCTTCTCCGGTCGGATGCCCAGCGATTTCACCCATGCCAGCCGCTCGTTCCGCCAGTAGTCGAACCACTCCTGGTCGGTGCCCGGCTTGACGAAGTACTGCATCTCCATCTGCTCGAACTCCCGGGTCCGAAAGATGAAGTTGCCCGGCGTGATCTCGTTGCGGAACGCCTTGCCGATCTGGGCGATGCCGAAAGGCACCTTCTGCCGCGAAGAGTTGAGCACGTTGAGGAAGTTGACGTAGATCCCCTGGGCCGTCTCGGGCCGCAGGTAAATCTGTGCCGCCTCATCCTCCACCGGCCCCATAAAGGTCTTGAACATCAGGTTGAACATGCGCGGCGGCGTGAATTGCCCTTTCACCCCACAGACGGGACACTGATCCTCGACATCATCGGCGCGGAAGCGGCGGTGACACTTCTTGCACTCGATCAGCGGATCGGTGAAACCCTCCACATGGCCGCTGGCCACCCAGACCTCGGGGTGCATCAGGATCCCGGCGTCGAGGCCCTCGATGTCGGGCCGCGTCGTCACCATATCGCGCCACCAACGGTCCTTCACGTTGCGCTTCAGCTCCACGCCCAGAGGGCCGTAGTCCCAAACCGAGCCGAGCCCTCCGTACACCTCGGACGACTGGTAGACGAAGCCTCGCCGTTTGCAGAGCGAGACCAGCTTTTCCATCAAGTCGGCGTTCGACATCTCATCTATGGGTTAGCTGCGATGATCGCGCGAAGGCGGACGACGTCCTCTCGCGCGGTCCTTGCAGCCGGGCCGCGGTCACTACACGCCTGGCGTTCGAGCCTCAAAGTCTATCCCGCCCCGCGAGGGCCAAGCAAGCGTCTCGCGTCAGCTGAACCAGGTCGCCGGCGGCCAGCTGCCGGCCGCCGCCGTCGACCGCGGTGACCCCTGGGGGCAGCGGCCCCTCCACGCTGCCGCACACCAGCAGGGTCGGCACGCCGGCCGAGCGCGCCGCCTCGACGGCACGGCCGGTCACCTTGCCCATCCCGCTCTGCGCGTCGAAGCGGCCCTCCCCGCTGATTAGCAGATCGGCCCCTCGCAACAGGTTTTGCAACCCCAACCTCTCAATCATCCAGGCGGCCCCCGAGAGCAGCTCGGCCCCCAGAAAGGCACGGGCCCCAGCCCCCAGGCCGCCCGCCGCACCGGTGCCGGCCAGCGCCGCCACCTCAACCCCCAGCTGGTCGCTCACGACCTCGGCCAGCCGAGTCAGGCCGGCCTCGAGCATCTCAACTTCGGAGGGGCTCGCTCCTTTCTGAGGGGCATACACCCGAGCCGCGCCCCACTCACCCAACAGCGGGTTGTCCACATCGCAGAGGGCCACCACCCGGGCACCCAGCGTTTCACCTGGCGGCTCGATCCGGCTCAGCTCGATCAGCGCCCCGCCACCCTCGGCCAGCGACCGGCCCCGGGCGTCGAGAAAGCGCCAGCCCAGGGCCCGGGCCAGACCGCTGCCCCCGTCCACAGTGGCGCTGCCACCCAACCCGAGGATGATCTCGGTAGCGCCGCCGCGGGCCGCGGCCAGCAGCAGCTGGCCCACGCCCCGGGTGCTGGAGCGCAGTGGATCGCGTTCATCTGCGGTTACCAGGTGCAGCCCGCACGCCTCCGCCGACTCGACCACCGCGGCGCCGCCCAGCCGGAGCAACCGTGCCGGCACCGGCGAACCGAGGGGGCCCGCCACTTCATACGTCTCCTCGACGCCGCCGGCGTGGACGGCGTACGCCTCGATCAGACCGTTTCCGCCGTCAGACAACGGCGTCAGCGCGATCTCGGTCTCCGGCCAGGCCGCGGCGACGCCCCGGGCCAGCGCCCGGGCCACCGACACCGGCCCGAGCGTCCCCTTGAACGCCGTCGGGGCCACCACGACCCTCGTCGGTGGAAACTGCCCTGACATGTCGACTCTATCCTTCGATCTCGCCCCACCGCGGATCTGGCCGCCCAACCCGCGCGCGTCCGGCTGACGCCGTCGGCCGGGGATCTTGTATGATGCGACGGCGAGCCGCCTCTTGACCACCACCCCGCGCCAACTCAAGGTAAACGGGCCAAGCAGAAAGCCGTCACGCTTGGGCAAGAACGCAGCGTACCTGATCGCCGCCAGCATACGCTTTACTTCACTGGAGGCGGGCGCGCTCCCCTCCACTCGCGATGCCAGGAGCAGTGAGATGGCCAAGATCAACAACGTGAACGTCGATGCGATGCGCGAATTCGCCACGCAGATCGAACAAGATCCGAGCGCGGCCAAGAAGCTCAAGAAGATCGTCGGCCGTTGGGTGTTCGAAGAAGGCAAGGCCCAGTTCAGCGCCGCCGTCGACTATCCCAAGGGCAGCGACACGCTCGAGACCGATTTCGCACCCTTCATGGGAGGCGAAGGCCAGCGGCCCGACCCGGTGTCCTATTGCATGTACGGCTTCGCCTCCTGCTTCGCCGGCACCTTCGCCGCCGTCGCCGCGACGGAGGGGATCCGGCTCGAATCGCTCGAGATCATCCTGGAGAACGAGATCGACCTCAGCCAGTCGATGGGCGTGGCCGATCGCCCGATCACCGAGGGGCTCAGCGCGACGCTGAAGGTCCGTTCCAGTGCCCCGCGCGCCCGGCTCGAGGAGATAAAACGGCTGGCCGAGGAGCGCTGTCCCGGGGTCTACTGCATCACCCACCCGATCCCGTTCTCGGCCAAAGTCGAGGTCTAGGCGCCCCGGCCCACCGAGCGCGCCGGCAAGGCATGGCGGGCGGGGCCGGACCGGTTGGAGACGGCAGGAAACGCCCGCCCCCGGCCGCGGAGCCGATCGGGCACCGCCGCGGCGAGCCCGCCGCGCTCACGGCGGTATTGCGCATCCCAGATTCGCATCTTTTCTTACGGCAGTCCCAGCCAGAGACCCATCACCAAACGCGACGGGGGGTGAAAATGCACAAGGTGGCCCCGAGCCACGACGCTGCGGATCGTGCCGTGCTGACCCACGTCATGGTCGACATGTACGGTGTGGACCCCGAGACACTCAACGACCCCGATCAGATCAGCGCGATCTTGACCGGGGCCGCGTCGGCCGCCAGCCTCCACCCGCTGGCCGAGCCCGCCGTCTACCGCTATCCGGGCCAGGGACTGACCGTCTTTCTTCCGATCCGCGAATCCCACTTCGCGATCCATACCTATCCGGAACTCGGATACGCCTCGTCCGACTTCGTCAGCTGCGCCCTGGCCGAGCGGGCCCAGCGGGCGCGCGACTACGTGCTGGAGCAGCTAGGCGCGGAGCGCTTCGACTCCGAGCTGGTGTTTCGCGGGTATCCGGCAGAAAGCGCGCTATAAGTCGAAGGCCGCCTTGGGCGGCAGGCGCGGCGCGGCGGCGCACCCGAGCCCGCCGCTTCAGAAGTAGAGTATCCGTTCCTCCAAGTACTCTCGCAGATAGGCCTGGTACCACCCCTCCACACGTCCGTTCTCGTCGGTGCCGATCTCCTCTGTCTCCACACGCGGCTCATCGGGCGCGAAGTAGAACAGACTATCCATAGCCACGGGCGTCAGATAGCGGGTGCCGGCCGGCACTTCCCGCCGGCGCTGCAGCGGGTGCAACCCGCAGAGGGCAAAGCCGGCGCGGACGAAGCTGTACATCGAGACCGCGTACTCTTGTACGGCGGGGAACACCGAGCGCAGCGTGCTCAGCACGCCGTCGAAGAGCGGCGGCGCGTAGACGATCTGAGCCGCGAGCAGAGCGTCGGGTCCGGCAAGCTGCTCGCGCAGACCCCTGTAGAACTCTTGATTGTACAGCCGCGTCAGGACCGGGTTCGTGGGGTCGGGCAGGTCGCAGACGATGAGATCGAAGGGCTCCGCCGACTGAAAGGTCAGGGCGTCGGTGTTGATCACCTCGACCCGCGGGTCGAGCAGGCTCCCGTGGTTCAGTTCGACCAGACGTGGATGGGTCCGCGCCAGCTCGGTCATCGCGGGATCGATGTCGACGACGCGGACCGCCTCGATCTCGTCGCCGAAGTGGCGCAGCAAGTCCCTTGCCACCAGTCCATCTCCACCGCCCATCACGCCGACGCTGCGCAGCGAACCAAGTCGGAAGAGCACCGGGACGATGGCCAACGATTCGTGAAACCGGTGCTCGTCGCCGCTGTAGAACTGCACCTCGCCGTCCAGCAGCAACATCAGCTCCTGCTTCGGCGTCTCGAGCAGCAGGATGTGTTGAAACGCGGTCCGCTCGTCCACCAGCGCCTGAGCGCCGGCGGCGTACAGGGCGTCGATCTTCGCCGCCTCGGGCCGGTGACCGATGGCGGGGGCATCGACGATCCGCTTCCAATAGTCTCGGGCTTCGGCCATCGAGCGCCTCCCTGCTCGCCGTCGAGAAACCAGGTGGCCTGGCTCGTCCCCACAAGCGACCGTGGTCACCCAGCGGGCGCAAGGGGCGGCGTCGGGCCGTGACGGTCGGCGCCGGCGATACATTTATCCAGCTCTATCGGTCGATGGCGCACGATCTTGCAGTCGTCGCTCGCCATCGAATACGTTTATGCGCAAATGCCAGAATGGAGCACGACATGACCTATGTGGATCTGGACTACGACATCCTCGGCGAGCTGCGTCGCGATGCTCGGGCCTCACTGCGAACCATCGCTCAACGGCTGGGCGTCTCGACCAGCACCGTGAGCCACCGGGTAAGGCAGCTGGAGGCGGCGGGAATCATACGCGGATACAAGCCGCACCTCGACTACGCCAAGCTCGGATACCGACTCACGGCCATCACCAAGATCAAGGCCCGGGGGCCTCACATCCCCGCCATCGTGGACGAGCTGGTGAAGGAGGAGACCCTCGTCGACGTCTACGAGATCACCGGCGACTACGACGTACTGGTGATCGGCAAGTATCCCGACGAGGAGATGATGAACCGGGAGATCAAGCGGATGCTCGCCCACCCCGAGATCGAGAGCACCAACACCTCGATCGTGCTCTCGGTGGCCAAGGAGGGGGGCGACCTGGGCCTCAAGGTGGAAGGTGGGAGGCTGGGGAGGGGCTCGAAGGGGTCGAGTTGATCCCCCTCCCCGGCACGAGGAAGCGGTCGATCCAGCGACCGGACGGGAGCATCAATAATCGAGGTACTTCACGACCTCCCAGGGAGTGAGCTGCAGGCAGTACTGATTCCACTCGGACGTCTTCAACGACACAAAGGCTTGAACGATCGGGGCGCCCAGCGCCTCGCACAGCACCCGATCCGCCATCAGCGCCTCCAGAGCCCGGTCCAGCGTCGTGGGCAGCGTGCTCACGCCGAGGGCCGCCTTCTCTACATCGCTGAGCTCGTAGACGTCGTGATCGAGGGGATCGCCGGGATCGATGCGGTTCCTGATCCCGTCCAGGCCCGCCGCCAGCTGGCTGGCCGTGGCCAGGTAGGGGTTGCAGGCCGGATCGGCGGCGCGGTACTCGATTCGCTTGGCGCCCGCGTGCGCCTCACCCTTCATGTAGAGCGGCACCCGCACCAGCGCCGAGCGGTTGCGCCGGCTCCAGCACACGTTGATCGGGGCCTCGAAGCCCGGTACCAGCCGCTTGTAGCTGTTGACCGTCGAGCAGCAGATCGCCGTCAGCGCCGGAGCGTGAGCCAGCAGACCGCCCACGTAGTAGCGCCCGATCTCCGACAGCTCCGCATACTCATCGCTCGAATCGAAGAAGGCGTTCTTCCCATCCACCCAAAGAGACTGGTGGACGTGCATGCCGCTCGCGTTGTCCAGATAGAGCGGCTTCGGCATGAAGGTGGCGTGAAAGCCCCGCAGCTTGGCGACGTTCCGCGCCGCGAACTTGTAGATGACGGCGTTGTCGGCCGTCGTCAGCGTGTTCGCCGGCTTGAAGTTCAGCTCGACCTGACCCGCCGTCGCCACCTCGTGGTGGTGATACTCCACCCGCACCCCCAGCTCGCGCAGGTGGTGGGCCAGCTCGATGCGAAACTCGTGGGTCGAGTCCTCCGGCGGCGCCCGGAAATAACCCTCCTTCGGCCGCACCGCCGGGCCACCGTTGTACAGCTCCGGCGACTCGGGCAGCGGTCGTGGACCGGCCCAGCTGTCCCCGTGCCCGCCGGAGGGCGAGGCCCAGTAGTCGAAGACGAGTCGCGTCGGATCGAACCTCGAGAACAGGAAGAACTCGATCTCCGGCGCCACCACCGGCGCGTAGCCCATCTCCGCCGCTTGCGCCATCACCCGCCGCGCCACGCCCCGGGGATCGCAGGCGGCCGGGCCGCCGCCGTACGCCTCGTGCACGTCACCGATCATGAAGGCGGAACGCTGCACCGGGTCCTCGATCCAGGGGATGATTCGCAAAGTCCCGGGATCCGGCATCCAGACCATGTCGCTCTCGTCGATCGCCTTGAAGCCGCGGACGGAGGAGCCGTCGAAGCCGATGCCGGTCTCGAAGGCGGCGCCCTCGCTGAACTCGTCTACCGGGATCGTGAAGCTCTGCAGGATTCCCCGCAGATCGGTAAAGAAGCAGTTGACCCAGCGCACCCCGCTCCGGGCCAGCCCTTCCCGCGCCTCGGCGACACGATCGCCCGTCGCCGTCTCCACCGCTCCCATAGCCAACATCCTTGCCATAAACCCACCTCCTGGTGAACACCGATGATGATGAGGTTCCGACGAGCCATCGCACGTCGGGGCGCGTGATGACGGGGCACGCGAGCGAATAGCCGCCAAGATGCCACTTTAGGCTATGTATGTCAAGAGATATAGTAGATATTACAACATTTATCTTCTTATTTCTGAACAAAGCAGCAAATACTTGTACTCTTTTGAAGTTATCTATACAAACGTATAAACAGCTGCGGTCCGGTAGACGGTCGACTCCACACCGCCTACCGTCCTCCGTCGAACCGTCGACCGATTAGGGCTCTTCGCCGGGTCGGTAGTGGTTGGTGATGGGAAGCCGCCGGTCCTTTCCGAAGGCCCGGGCGGAGATGCGGATGCCGGGAGGCGCTTGACGCCGCTTGTACTCGGCGCCGTCGATCAGCTCGACCACCCGCTGGACCACATCGCTGTCGAAGCCCGCCTGCTCCATCTCCTCAGGGCTGCGATCCTCCTCGACGTAGGCGACGATGATCGGATCGAGCACGTCGTAGGGCGGCAGGGCATCGCTGTCCAGCTGTCCCTCCCGGAGCTCGGCAGAGGGCGGCTTATCGATAACCCGGCTGGGGATGAGTTCCTTCTCGCGGTTGCGCCAGCGCGCCAGCTGGTAGACGAGGGTCTTTGGCACGTCTTTGAGGATCGAGAATCCCCCCGCCATGTCGCCGTACAAGGTCGCGTAGCCGACGCTCATCTCGCTCTTGTTGCCGGTGGTCAGGACCAGCCAGCCGAATTTGTTGGACAGCGCCATCAGCAGGTTGCCGCGGATGCGGGCCTGCAGGTTTTCCTCCGCGACGTTGGGCTCGGTTGCGGCGAAGGGCTTTTCCAGCGCCCCGAGGTAGCAGTCGAAGAGGCCGTCGATGGGAAGCTCCATGAACTCGACTCCCAGGCGGCGGGCGACCTCGCCGGCGTCCTCGCGGTTCACCGGCGCCGTGTAGCGCGACGGCATCGACACAGCCGTGATGGCGTCCGGCCCCAGGGCATCCACGGCGACGGCCAGGGCGAGGGCGGAGTCGATGCCACCGGAGAGCCCCAGGACACCGTGCCGGAAGCCGTTTTTGCGGACGTAGTCGCGCGTGCCGAGGAGCAGCGCCCGGTAGACTTCATCCACCGGGTCGAGCGGCGGCTGGAGCTCTCGCGAGGGGAGCGCCGGCTTCTTCAGCTTCGCACGTGGCACGGGCACGACCTGCACCCTGTCGCGGTTGGTCGCGGGCCGCTGACGCCAGCGCGGGTCGTGGAGACGTCGGCGTGAGACGCCGCGCAGATCGAGGTCAACCACCAGGTGGTCTTCCTCGAATTGCAGCGCGCGGGCCAGCACTTTGCCCCGGGGATCGATGACCAGGCTGTGTCCGTCGAAGACCAGCTCGTCCTGGCCGCCGACGGTGTTGCAGAAGGCGAGGCAGCAACTGTAGTCCTCGCACCGGGTGGCGAGCATGCGCTCGCGCTGGACGCCCTTGCCGCGGCTGTAAGGCGAGGCCGAGATGTTGACGAGCACGTCCGCCTTACCCTCGATCACGGCCCGCTGAGCGGGACCGCCCGGGTACCAGAGATCCTCGCAGATCGTCACCCCGACCTTCATCCCGTCCAGATCGAGCACCAGCGCGTCGTGGCCGCGAGCTAAGTAGCGCTGCTCGTCGAAGACGCCGTAGTTGGGCAGATAGCGCTTATGGTAGCGGGCCGCGACGCGGCCGTCGGCGAGCACGGCCGCGGTGTTGAAGAGGTCGTCGCGCAGCTCGGGAAAGCCCACCACTGCCACCAGGTCGCGCACACCCGCGGCCAGGTCCAGCAAGGCGTCCTCGGCGAACTCGGCGAAATGGGGCTTGAGCAGCAGGTCTTCGGGCGGATAGCCGGTGAGCGTCAGCTCCGGGAAGACGGCGAGGTCGGCCCCGACCTCCCGAGCCCGCACGAGGCTCTCTCGGACCTTCTCGGCGTTGCCGTCGATGTCGCCGACGATGAGGTTGCGCTGGCAAAGCGCCACGCGAATCACCCGATCATCGGCCTGGGGCGTGCTAACCATCGTTATTTGCTGCCATCTCCCACCCGTCGCTCCTTCCGACACCGGACAATCTGTCGATAAGGGCTCCGCGCGCAATCTCGCCGCCGCCCACTGGCGTCAGGCCGACTAAATCTGCATCGTATAAAAGGTTCCCCGCCGCAGGCTCGCGCCTGATACTGCAAACGCCGGAGATGATGGCCCATGGCCGAGCGCAATCCCTCCCAGGAAAGCGGCGTCAACTGGGGAGTCGTGGGGTTCGGGATCATCCTCTTGATGCTTGCCACCTCCGCTATCCCCGACACCCTGGTCCGGGTCTTGGCCGCCGCCGGCATCATGGCGCTGACCTTCTACTGGTCGCGGTCGCGCCCGGAGGCGGAGGTGGAGAACCCCGTCCTCGATAAACTTCACGATACGCAGTTTGGCCTCGACCGACGGAAGTACGGCCGCCTGCGGTCGTCCACCGACCGCCTGCTCGAGCACGTGCGTGAGATGAACCGAATCGCCGTGCAGGGGCGGGAGGGCAAGCTGGCGCCGCGCCATGCCCAGGCTGAGCTGGACCGGCTGGCTGCGGCGATGCGTGACCTGGTCGAAGATGTCCGTCGCTCAGCAGGCGTGCCCACACCGATGGAAGACCCGGCCGCCAAATCCGCCCAGCCGCAGGTCGTCATCCCCAAAGCCCAAACGGGGCCGGCCCAGCCGGCGAGCCCGCCTTCGAGGCCTGCGCCGCAGCCGCCACCCGCCAAGCTTGCCGCCCCGGGGCCTGCGGAAGGCGACGGCGACACTGATGCCATGCTCGATGAGCTGGAAGCGCGAGCGGAAGCGGAGGCGCGGGAACGGGCACGGCGTCGCCAGCAGGAGCCGGGTACACAGTCCGGCGAGGGGCGCGGCAAACCTCGCACACACGGCTGAGCAGCGGCGCGCCGCGCCGCGCACACCCAAACCAAGCCAACCCGGCCAGGTCTCACGACCGTTCACCGGGCACCCGCGTTAGTTATTCGTTCGTGCCCTTCAGTGCCGGTCCGCCGCCGCGGACATATAGTCGGCGATCAGATCGAACAGCTCCTCGAGATCGTGCCTGAGCGCCTCGGCTTCGGGACCGCTCAGCTGCCCGAGGCGTTCGTCCACCCGGGTTCGCAAAGCCAGGGCCCGCTTGAGAGCCGAGTCGAGGTCGAACGGACCTTCCGGCTGCTGTGAGGGCGTCGGCTCATCCCCCAGGATGGCCTGGTGAAGAGCCGCGTCGGCCGTGGCGACGGCTCGCGCCCGCACGACTTCGTCTTCGCTCTCCAGGTAGGTGCCGAGCGCTGCGAACACGGCGCCGAAACCGTGCGCCATCGCCCGCAGGCGTGCCGGAGGTCGGACCAGTTGAGCACGCAGAGCCGCGGCGGCCCGCCGAACCACGCGTCCCAGCTCGCCATGATTGAAGGCGGCCGCCCGTTCCCGTAGGTGGCGGAGCGTGTGCGCGAGCGATTCACCGGCCAGGCGCATCTGCTCGGTGTTCGCTTCCAGCATCGTTCGACGCAGGTTCTCGCTGCGCTCCAGCCGCTGGCGTGCTTCGTTGAGGAAGTAGCCTTCCGGGCCACCCTGCTCTTCGGCGCGGGGACAGGCGAGGATATGAGGGCCTTCCGGATAGAAGAACTCGCTGACCCACACGACCTGGCGGGCGAGCCGCACCTTCTGCATCACCTGGTCTTTTAGTCGATCGACCTCTACGGCGCGGCCCGTGACCTGCGTCACCGACGGCCCCGTCTCCCCGCCGCGATCCAGTTCCTCCAGCACCTCGCGGGCGTGGGAAAACACGGTGAGGTAGCCGGGTCCCACGGTGGCGTTGAGGTCGGCGATGTTGAGGATCAGCTCCTCCACCGCATTCAGCGCCCGATCGGGCGGCGACAGCACTTCGATCCGGCCCAGCTCCCGCAGCCGGCGGATCTTGCGCAGCATGAGCTTGAGCGGCTCGCGGTCGCGGGGGTCGTTTCCGAGGCGCTCCACGGCCCCGCCCAGGTCGGCGATCAGTGTTCGCAACAGCTCATCCGCCTCGTCGCGTGCCTCCGCCGTCGGTGGGGCTCCGGCTCCGTCCCCGTTCGATTCTCGCTGTGCGACTGGACTCGCTCCATCAGAGGGGATCAGCTCGGCGGCGGCATCCTGAAGGCGCGCTTCGGCGTCAGGATCGCCGGAGGGAAGGGCGTCGATGACTTCGTCGAGGGTGAGCACCGCGCGGCGAATGGTGTCGGCCAGAACGTCCGACCAGTCGCGCTTACCCGCCATCAGCTGCACCGCCGTTTTCTGCAGCGCCGCCGAGGCTCGGATGACCGCCTCGTGGTTGGCGAGCACGGCGCTGTGGTGCAGTCGCCGGCAGGCACGTCGCAGGTTGTCGCTGTTGGGCGGCCCCTCGACCTGGACCGCCGCGCGCAGACGGTCCATGTGCTTGCGCGCGTCGGCGGCGAAGATATCGCTGATGCTCGGGCTCATGTCTGGATCACCGAGCGCCCGCGCGGTGGCGGACTCGCCGGGCGTCAGGTCTCCGGCTGAAGTAGCGAACCACTCATCGGGCCGCTACGCCCTCGTCGGCGGCGCCCCGCACCGTCTCGCCCTCCGCCGAGATCTGGCCCGCCGTGCGGCGTATCTGCTGGACCAGCTCTTTGAGCCGCGTCTCGATGATGTCCATCTCTTGCAGCGCGTTGTCGCGGTCGCGGAAGCCGCGGGCGGCGTCCACGGCCATCCAGTTGAGACGACGAATCTCGTCGAGAAGCTGCTGAACCTGGGCGCGCAGTCGAATGAAACGCCGCTTGTACACCCGCTCCGCTGCCGAATGAGTGATGAGCTCGAGAAGGCCGATACGCGAGGAGGTCCAGACGATCGGAGCCAGCAACAGGAGGCCGAGGCTGAGCCGCGTGGCTGGGCTCTCGACGAAGTAGAGTACGACTCCTTCTCCCACGAGCGCGGCGATGAGGACGAGGATGTCCAGGGCCGGGCGAAGTGGCATGACGCCTCCGCCGATGCATGCAGACGGACTGCACTGAGTGGTTTGAGACAAATGCCGGCGGGAAGCGGGGGACGTCCGCACATTAAACTACACAGAAACAAGATTTAACGCTAGAATAGGCGGCATGACGCCCGAAGAGTTGGCCCGATCGCTGCGCGACGAGCTGGAAGAGGCGCTGGCCGAAGCCGCCGCAGCGACGCCGGTCGAGGTCGTCGGCATCACCGCGCCGCCCGATCTCGGCCCCGACCGCTGCTTTACCATCTCTTTGCGCTTCGGCCCCGGGGCGGCGCTGGATGTCTCCCTCCCGGTCCCGCTGGCCGCCGGCTACCTGGCGGATGAGGAGTCGGCGGTGGACGAGTGGAAGCGCTGGGTCGACGAGTTGGCGGCGCGCCTGGGCGAGCCGTGAGATCAGCCCAGGACCTTCTCTACCTCCCCGGTCACCGCGGCCGCCAGCTCCGAGGACTCCGCCAGCAGCGTCTTCACCTCTTGCCGCATCCGCTGGTTGAACTGCTCGTCGGATATGTGACGCAAGTTGATCCTCACGTTGTAGGCGGCGGCCCGGGCGCCCGCCTCGGCCATGAAGGCGCCCGACCCCACATCGCTCACCATCTCCGGGTCCGCCAGCGCCGCCATCTCCTTGCAGAGCATCAAGGCGTCTCGGCACAGCTCCACCGTGTTGAGCGGCACGCGCGTCGCCGCCTTATACCCCTCTTGTAGGGCGCGGGCGCGCTCGGCCCGCTCCGCCTCGGTGTCCTTGGGCATACGCATCGCCTCGATCACCGAGTCGAAGGCCCGTGTATCCTCGTCCACGCCCCGCACCAGCTCGTCCTTCACCCGCTGCGCCCGCTCGGCGATCGAGCCCAGCGTCTCGTAGTGCTCGGCGAACTCGCCCCTTCCCACCGACAGGTTGGCCACCATCGCCGCCAGCGCGCCGCCCAGCGCGCCCGCCAGCGCCGCCACCGAGCCGCCGCCGGGCGCCGGCGTGTCGCGGGAGACCTCATCGACGAAATCGAACGTCGACTTGAGGACCAGCGGCCCCTCGACGCGGGGCAGGCCCAGCACTTTCTCTTCAGCGTCGAAGGGCGCCACGTCGCGCAGACCCATCGACTGGATCGCCGTCTCCATCAGGTCGGGGACCGGCAAGCCCGGTGACTTGCGCATCCGCTTCAGGTAATGCACCGCCGCCTGGCGCATCGCCTCGAACGGCACCACGCCGACGATCTCGGAGCCGGTGATCACGATCCCGCGTCGCTCCGCCTCCTCGCGCGCCGCGTCGAGTACCGCGTGGGGCGGGCTCACCTTGTAGTCGGTGAGGTTGATGCTGATCTGGGCCCGCTGGTAGTCGTCGATCACCCAGCCGATCGCCTTCACGTGGGTGAAAAGACCGTCGGTGTAGACCGGGCCGCTGGGATTGTCGGGGTCGATACCCAGGTCGGCGTAGCGCCGCCGCAGATCACCGCCGTGCGCCTCGCGGTAGTGCGTCTCCAGCTCGGCGAACGACGCGCCCACGAAGTCGCACGGGCCACAGGGATACGACCCATCCTCGGGGAAGTAGACCACCTCGCCCTTGTAATAGAACGGGTCGATGTCCCCGCGGCGCTTCCAGCGGCCGCGCTCGCGCAACGCGTAGGCGATCTCGTTGGCGTAGCGCCGGTCGGTGGTGTTCAGGTTGATGTTGTAGGCGATCAGGAACTCGCGGGCGCCCACCGCGGTGGCGCCGGCGGTGGCGTTGAACTCGGCGGGGCCGAAGTCGGGCTTCCACTCCGGGTCCTTCAGCTTCTCGGGCAGCCCCTCGTACTCGCCGGCCCGGACCTTCGACAGGTTGCGGCGATCGGGACGGGTGGCGGCGTGCTCGTAGAGGTAGACGGGTATGCCCAGCTCCTCGCCGATGCGGCGCCCGACCTGGCGCGCGATCTCAGCGCAATCCTCCATGGTCACCCCGGACACCGGGACGAACGGGCAGACGTCGGTGGCGCCGAAGCGCGGATGAGCGCCCTGGTGCTCGCGCATGTCGATGAGCTCGGAGGCGCGCCTCACGGCGCGGAACGCCGCCTCGGCCACGTCCTCAGGTGAGCCGACGAAGGTGACGACCGTGCGGTGGGTGTCACGGCCCGGATCGACATCCAGCATGCGGATGCCGGAGACGGAACCCGCGGCGTCGGTGATCTCTTTGACGACCGCGTCGTTACGACCCTCTGAGAAGTTCGGTACACACTCGACTAGGCGTTCCATGCCGTTTCCCGGTTGTGAATCTTCAGCGTTGAATACTCGGGGCCGCCGCCAGGGGCGGCGCCGCGCGCAGACGGCGGTTTCCGGCGCTTGCTAGCCGGCGTCGCTCAGGCCGAGGGCGCCGGCGCGCCGATGAGCCGCTCGGTCTCCTGCAGGATGTTGGATGTGCCGAAGGGCTTGGGCAAGAAATGGGCGTTCAGCAGCTTGATCGTCTTCACCGCCTCGGGCGTGGCGTGGCCGGTGACGACGAGGGCCGGAACCTCGGCCAGCGCCGGGTCGGCCCGGAATTCGCGCAGCAGCGTCAGACCGTCCATGCCGGGGACCTGCACGTCGGTGATCAGCAGATCTGGGACTCGTGCCCGCGCCATCTCCAGCGCCCGCTCGCCGCTGGCCGACTCGAGACAGGCGTAGCCGGCCCGCCGGAGCCCCCGGGCCAGGCCGGTGCGGATGGCCGGATCGTCCTCGATCAGCAGCACAAGGCGGCGGCCCGGTGCCGCCACCAACCGCTCGGCCGCCGCCAGTAGCTCGTCCGGGTCGCCGGCAACCCAACCATCGGCGCCGTAGGCGACGGCTTGCTTTTCATCGCCCGCCGCGCCGACGAGCAGCGCCGGGACGGCGACGCTGCCGGGGGCGCGGCGCAGCCGCTTCACGAACTCCAGCCCGTGCATGTCCTCCAGCTCGAGCCCCGCCACCACCAGCGCGACGCCCGTCTCGGCCGCCCGCTCCAGCGCCTCCGCACCCCCGGAGCAGGACGAGACCGTCCAACCCTCGCCCTCGAACTGCGCCTGGTGCAGCCGACGGAGATCGGGATCGCGTTCGACCAGAACGACGGTCTTGACCTCCGGGGCGGAGGGGACGACACCGGTCGGAGCCGACTCCGGTTGCGCCCGGGGCAGCCGCACGAGGAACTTCGAGCCCTTCCCTTCCTCGCTCTCCGCCCAGAGCGCACCGCCCATCTGATCGACCAGCGTGCGGCTGATGGCGAGGCCGAGGCCGGCGCCGCCGTACTTGCGGGTGGCCGAGCGCTCGAGCTGACGGAACTTGTCGAAGATGGTCTCCAGCTGATCGGCCGGGATCCCCGGGCCTTCGTCCGCGACCTCCAGCACAACGAACCCGTCCTCATGCCACCAGCGAAGCCCCACCCGGCCGGCGGCGGGCGAGAACTTCACAGCGTTGGAGACCAGGTTCACGATGACTTGCTGCAGGCGGTCGGTGTCCGCCTGCACCCTAGCCGTCGGCTGGCGTTCGGCGAGCTCGATGGTGACTTCTCGCTCCTGCGCGAAGGCCCGAACCGCCTCCACGGCACGTCGAGCCGCGTCGTCCAGCACAACCGCTTCGATCTCGATCGCCACCCGCCCGCTCTCGATCCTCGAGAGGTCCAGCAGGTCGTCGACCAGGCGAATCAAGCGATCGAGGTTTCGCAGCGCGATGTCCAGCAGGTCATGCGCCTTCTCGGAGACCGCCCCGGCCGCGCCCTTCCCCAACAGGCTGAGCGACGTCTTGATCGAGGTCAGCGGCGTGCGCAGCGCGTCGCTCACCACCGAGACGAACTCGCTCTTCGCCGCCTGCGCCTCGGCTTCCTTGGTCACATCACGATAAATAACCAGGTGGCCCAGCTCCTCGTCGTCGGCGCCATGCACAGCCAGCACCGTGCGCTGACAGACCAGCCGCCGCGGGAACGAGAACTCCACGCGATCGCGCAGCGTACCGGTTTCGCCGCGCAACGCCGCGACCTGGGCGTTCAGCGCCTCGGGATCGACCACCGAGCGCGCCAGCACCTGGTTGACGTCGTCCAGGGGCGCCCCGACGATGATCTCCTTGGGCAGGCCCACCAGCTCGCCCATCGTCCGGTTGGCGTGGGCGATCCGGCCGCCGCTCACCATCATCACACCCGCGTCGCTGGCGTCGATTAGCGCGACCAGGCGCCGCCGCTCCGACTCGGTATGCGCGTGCTGGACCACCAGCGCCTCGCGCTGCTGATCGATGGTGGCGAGCAGCTTGGAGTAGTGGAGCGAGGTCGCGATCTGGCGCGCGAGCAGTACGGCCAGCTCGAGGTCCTGGTCCTCGTAGCGATCCGATTCCGGCGCGCCGAAGTTGAGGGTGCCGATCACCTCGTTGTCCAGGTGAATCGGAACGATGAGGGCGGAGACGTTCCGCTCGCCCGAGGTGCGGATGCCTTCCGTGCCGCTGAAGCCGTCGACCCGGATCGCCTCGCCCGTCTTGATCGCCTGGCCGGTGAGGCCGCGATCGATCGGGTACGAGGCTTCCTCCTCTACAAAGCCGCCGCGGGCCGCGTCGAAGAGCGTATGCAGGTGGTAGTTGGCGCGGTCCTCGGATACGAGCACCACGCTGGCGCGCCGGAACTCGAGGACGCGACGGATCTTGAGGATCGCCGTATGAAAGATCTCGTCCAGGTCAAACGTGGTGTTGATCAGCGAGGCCAGCTCGCCCACCACCTCCAGGCGCGCCGCCCAGATGTCCCGGGAGCCCAGCTCGCCGGCCTTCATCGTCACGCCCCACCCTCCGCCTCGGCGATGAAGCGCTCGGTCTCGGCGCTCAGACGCTGGAGATGTACACGCGCCCCCGGGATCTCCTCCGGGTTTACCGCTTCCGCTTCGAACCAGCGGCGTCCTAGGCTCGACAGTGCCGCGGCCGGCTCGACCAGCGCCTGGGCGCCAAAAGCGGGGGCCGTGCCCTTCAGCGAGTGGGCGGTGCGATAGAAAGTTTCCGCCGCCTCGCGCTCGTAGCCACCGGCAAGCCGCTCGAGCGACGTGTGCAGGCGCTCCAACCGCCCGGCCAGACCCTCGCGGAACTCCCGGTGGATCTCCGCCAGCAGCGCGTCGGCGTCCGGTTGCTCTTTGTTCGCCATCTGCGCCTCTACTTGCCGCACAGCTCGCGGAGCTGCTCTGCCAGCCGATCCGGCTCGAACGGTTTCACGATCACGCCCTGGGCACCCACCTCGTCCGCCCGCTTCTCGTTCAGCTCTTTGCGCGCGGTGAGAAACACGACCGGTATGTCCTTCGTCTCCGGGTCATTCTTCAAGCGCTGGCAGACCTCGTAGCCGTCCATCCCCGGCATCATCACGTCCACCACCGCCACGTCCGGCTTCACCGTGCGCACCGCCTCGAGCCCCTCGGCGCCGTCGGCCGCTGCGGTCACCTCCCAGCCGGCGGTGAATTCCAGCGTGAGCTGAACTAACTTGCGCAGGTCGGGGTCGTCGTCGATCAGGACGACGCGAAAAGGGTCGGCCATGCTCGTGCGAGTGGTTCGCGGCAGGGGAGAGGCGTGCCAGGGTTGTAAGTTAAGCCCCCACCGGTAAATATTCCAGCCGATGATACCTAAAGTCTACATCCTCGACGACGACACCACCTACGCCAAGCTGCTCTCCCCGAATCTCAGCAAGCCCGGCCGCTTCCGCAACGAGATCTTCGCCAGCTACGAGGAGCTGTTCGACCGCCGCGCCGAGGAGCCGCCCGACGCCGTGATCACCGACCTGGTGATGCCGGGGCTCAACGGCATCGAGGTCACCCGCCGGCTGCGCCAATCCGACCCCCACCTGCCGATCTTCGTCCTTACCGCCCACGCCGACATGGAGACCGCCATCGAGGCGCTGAAGGCCGGCGCCAACGATTATCTCTCCAAGCCGGTGAACATGGACGAGTTGACGACGCTCCTCACCCGCGCCCTGGAGGAACGACCCCTAAAGGAGGAGGCGGCGACGCTGCAGCAGGCCCGCCAGGAGGAGTTCTCGGTGCGCGCCGTGCTCGGCCGGCACCCGCGCATCGAGGAGGTGCGGAACTTCGTGCGCCGCGTCGCCGACATCCCGCGCCCGACGATCTTGCTGCTGGGCGAGAGCGGGACGGGGAAGAACCTGGTAGCGCGGACCATCCACTACTCGAGCCCCCACTCCGCCGGCCGCTTCGTCGAGATCAACTGCTCGGCGCTCCCGTCGCAGCTGCTGGAAGCCGAGCTGTTCGGCTACCAGAAAGGCGCTTTCACCGACGCCCGGGAATCGAAGCGCGGGCTGATCGAAGTGGCGAACGAGGGAACGCTCTTCCTCGACGAGATCGGCGACCTGTCGCGCGAGCTGCAGGCCAAGCTGCTGAACTTCCTCGAGTCGCGCCGCTTTCGCCGCCTGGGCGGCACCGACGAGCTGGAGGTGAGCCTGCGGGTGATCACCGCAACCAACCGTGACATCGAGGCGGCGGTGCGCCAGGGCGAGTTCCGCAACGACCTCTATTATCGCATTAGCGTCGCCACACACGCGCTGCCGCCCCTCCGTGAGATCAAGGAAGATCTGCCGCTGCTCGCCGATCATTTCAGAGAGGTGTTCAACCAGGAGTTCCGCAAACAGATCGAGCGCCTCACGCCCGAGGCGATGGCCGTACTCGAGAACTGGAGCTGGCCTGGCAACGTGCGCGAGCTGCGCAACGTGATCGAGCGGGCTATGATCTTCGCCGACGGCACCGAGCTGGGACCCACCGACCTCCCGGAGCTGGGCACCGTCGAGGTCGAGCTCGAAGCGGCCGGCGGCGGACGCATGGAGGGCAACGCTTTCCCGATCCCCCGGGGCCTTACCCTGGCCGATGCTGAGAAGGAGTACATCCGCCGCACTCTCGCAGAATGCGACGGCAGCGTGCAGCGCGCCGCCGAGGTCCTGGGGATCTCCCGCAAGAACCTCTGGGAGAAGCGGAAGAAGCACGGTTTGCTAGAGTGAAAAATTGCCCCGGCTAGTAGTCACGTGCCGGCCAGCGCTCCCTCCGGGGTGGATCAGAGACGACTGAGAAGGTGGGGAAGGGCGGAGTGAACTGAGCGGCTCCAGTCGGTAACGGCCTCGTTACCAAACAGTAACCACCCCGGCGACCGTCTCCGGAGCCAAGACCACAACTCCAATAGCCGCAAGGCGATAGCTCAGATCGAGGTAGGGCACGTTTTCTGCTACCGAAGCTCAGGGGGCGGGCCCCCCTTGAGCGCCCCTGGAGGTGAGAAAGCGACACCTCCAGCCAAGACTCCCCTGCCGACAGGCTCAAAGCGTTGGAGACACCAGCCCGAACGGACGCGGCATGGTGATGGCTACACCTAGAGAGACGTCCCGAGTGGGAAGCACGGCGAGTGGCGGAGTCCCTGCTGGTCGGTCGACTCGCAGGCATCTCTACATCTGTCTGGCTCTCATCCCGGTGTGTCTACAGCTCTCGGCCAAACCGGCCGAGGCCCAGGCTACCCTCAGCTCAAGTAACGCCCAGACTCTCTTCGTGGGCCAGCCTCCCGTTCTCATGGCCCCGGCCACCGTGACCGACGATGCGGTATCGCCAACGATCACGGCTGGGAACGACATCCGCATCCGCATACCGGCGACGTTCAACATGCTCTGGGACACTACCGACGTCACGGCCACCATCACGGGCAGCGCCGCATCCAAGGTGAGCTCCAGCGTAAGCTACGAGGACGGTGGAAAGACACTTGTTCTTGATGTAACGACTGACTTCTCGGCCGGCGAGGAAATCACCGTCTCTGCCTTGAGCTTTACCTCTTTCACTGCGGCCTCGGCGGCGGACCAGCTGGAGCTGGAGGTTTACAATGACGACGTCGTCACCGCTGAAGACACAAAAAACATCACAATTGTCGAAGGCCCCAGCATCTCATCTGGAGCGAACCAGGTGTTCGCGGTCGGGGATCCGCCGACACTGGCGAGCACCATCACCGTCACCGAGGCGCCCGGCTCCCGGCAAATCAAGAGAACCAAAGACATCCGCATCCGCATTCCCGCGACCTTCAACATGACCTGGGACCCCAGCGTCACATCGGTTACCCTTGGGGGCCCCGCCGCCAGCAAGGTGAGCGCGACGTTGCTGCCCTATGAGGACGGCAACAAGACGGTGGTGATCGATGTCACCACGGATTTCCTGTGGGATGAGGCGCTGACGATCGCGGGTCTAAAGTTCACCAGCTTCACGGCCGCTTCCCCACTGGACAACCTGGAGCTAGAGGTCCACGACAACGGCCTTGCCATCGCGACCGACGACAAGACGATCGAGATCGGCGTTCCCGGCCCACAGCCGAGCCTCTCATCGGCAGCCAATCAGATTTTCTGGGTTGGAAAAGCGGCGACCGCAATCAGCCTCATCACCGTAACGGATGCCGGAGCCGCACCGTCTATCACCGCCGCCAACGACCTCCGCGTCCGGATCCCCGCCGGTTTCAACATGAGCTGGGATGTCTCTGATGTGACGGCGACGATTGGGGGTAGCGCCGCCGCCAAAGTCTCCACCACGGTCAGCTACGAGGACGGCGGGAAGACGCTCGTGGTCGATGTCACCACCAACTTCGTGTCGGGCGACGCGATCACCATCTCGGGTCTCAGCTTCCTAAACTTCACGGCGACCTCGGGGGCGGACAACCTGGAGCTCGAGGTCTACAACGACGACACGGTGACCGCGGAGGACGACAAGACCATCCAGATTACGGCGGCCGGTACACCGACGATCTCTTCGGAGTTCGACCAGAGCTTCCGGGTTGGCGATCCCCCGATCGCTATGAGCAACCTCACGGTGACCGACGACGCAAGCAAGCCGGTGATCACGGCGGCCAACGACATCCGGGTGCGCATCCCGGCCGGCTTCAACATGACCTGGGACACGTCGGACAATACCGCGACCATCATAGGGACCGCCGCCGGCAAGGTGTCAACCACGGTGAGCTACGAGGATGGTGGCAAGACGCTGGTCATCGATGTGACGACGGACTTCGCGGCCGGCGACCTGATTACTATCGCCGACCTGAGCTTCACCAGCTTCACCGCCGAATCGCCGGACGACAACCTGGAGCTGGAGGTCCTGAACGATGGCACGGTCGCGGCCGAGGACGACCAAGTCATCTTCATCGTCTTCATCATCTCGACGCCCAGCCTCGCCTCGGCCGATGACCAGCTGTTCACGGTGGGCGACCCGCCGACGTTGATGATCGTTCTGCGCATCACCGACGACCCCGTCCCCATCATCACCGCTACCGGGGACCTCCGGATTCGCATCCCCGCCGGAATCAGCATGATCTGGGATACGCTGGCTGTGACCCCGTCGCTCTCGGGCCGTGGCCGCTCCAAGGTCTCGAACACCGTGAGCTACGAGGACAATGGCAAGACGATGGTCATCGACGTGCTCAGCAATTTTGCGCCGGACGACTGGCTGAACGTCAAGGAAGTCAACTTCCTCAACTTCGCCTCGGCCACACCGGCCCGGCGTCTGGAGCTCGACATCAACAACGATGGCTTCGCCGAAACCGTCGACGTGAAAACGAAACAGATTCTGGGCCCGTCGTACGGCGTGTACGTGACGCCGGACACCACGGCGCAATCTCAGCTTCCCAGCAACGGCACGAACTACACGGTCAACTTCAACGTCGCCAACATCGGCAGCGTCACCGACGACTACGACTTGCTGACCACCACGATACCCGGCTCGGCCATCACGGTGATCTCGATCACCGGGCCCGGCGTCACCCAAGGCGCCAACCCCGACAGCGCACGCCTCTCGGGCTTGGTCTCCACCGGCGTCGCCGTCGTGACCGTCACCTACTCGGTGGCCGACGTGGCGCTCGGCACGACCGACACCCTGGTCTTCACCGCGCGGTCCGTCGGCAATCCGGCGGAGAGCGATAACGGACGCCTGGAGCTCACGGTCGTCCGACCCAACGTGACCACCAGCAAGGCGGTGAACCCGGCCGGCACACCGCCGCCCGGAACCGACCTCACCTATACGATCACCGTCGCCAACGTCGGCAGCGCCAACGCCGTCAGCCTGGTGACCGTCGACTCTCTCGCCACAGAGGTCCAGTTCCAGGTCGGCAGCGTCGTCAACACCCTGCCGGCGGGCGTCGGCGTCGTCGTCGAGTACTCGAACGACGACGGTGCCACCTGGACCTACACCCCCGTCTCCAGCGGCTGCGGTGCCCCCGCGACCTACGATGACTGCGTAACCCACATCCGCTGGACCCTGCAGACCGACCTGAGCCCAATCGCGCCCGACAACACCGGCGAGCACGAGTTCGTCGCCCGCGTCAAGTAAGACCCGAAACCGTCCGGGCGTTGGTTACACGGCCTGTTACCTAATCGTAACCAGCCCCGGGCCCCGACTCCCGGTCCCCTGCCGATCAGTAACCTTAACTTGTTGTGTAATATGCAGTTAACCCATCAGCGGCGTTGATCGCCAACCCGGCACGCCCCCTGCGATTGGAGGGCGCGCGGTCCCCCCGCCCAGATCCCCTGCCGACCACCCCCGCCGTACACGGAGATCCCCCGATGCACCTGCGTTGCCCACGCTGCCAGAAGAAGAGCCGCCACGCGCGCGGTGATGTGCTCGGCCAGTGGGTGATCTGCCCGGTCTGCGAGCGACCCTTCGCCTGGCGCGAGGCGCCGCCGGGGCGGGAGCGGAGGAATGGAAACAACCCCGAGGAACAGACCCGAACCATCAACCCGCCACGAGGAGAGGAGCAATGACGACGAAGCGAGCGGGCCATGTGATCTGGGCGCTGGCGGCGCTGCTGGCCATGAGTACGGCGCAGGCGCAAGAAGCCCAGGAGCGCAGGGCGCTGGTGATCACCGCCGAGAACCTGATGGCCGGCGACGCCCGGCATCAGGAGCTGGCGAAGCTGGGCGGCGATCCGAGCACCCTGCTTCCCGGCGACGTCGTGGCTTACCGGCTGACGTTCACCAACGTCACCGACGCGCCGGTCCGGGCGGTGGAGTTCAAGGACCCACTGCCGGCTGGCCTGCGCTATGTGGCCGGCTCGGCGACGGCCGATCGCCAGGACGTGATCGTCAGCTATTCGATCGACGGCGGCCGGACCTATTCGGCCGAGCCGATGATCGAGGAAGTCGTGAACGGCGAGCGGGTGACGCGCCCCGCGCCGCCGGAGATGTACACACACATCCGCTGGGTCGTGAGCGGCTGGGTCGAGCCCGGCGCTCAGGTCACGGCGGAGTTTCGCGCGCAGCTTCCAGCTGCGGAGACGCCCGAGGAGCCCGGCCAGCCCAACTGAGGGACCGGGCTTTGTCTTGTAACACCTAGCCTCAACAGGAGGAGGAGATGTACAGCAGCACCTGGAAGGCAGCCCGGACCTTTGGAGTCATGTGGCTTGCCGCGGGGCTGTTCGCCGTCGGGACGGCGTCAGGACAGACGCCGGAAGGGACGGTCATCACCAACATCGCGGTGGTGAACTGGACCGACGCCAACGGCAACAGCTACGCCCCGGACTCGGCCAGCGTCAGCGTGACGGTCGGGTTCGCGGCGGGGATCGACGTGATCGCGAGCGCCGCGACGGTGACGCCCGCGCCGGGCAGCACCGGCAACACGCTGACGTTCACGGTCGACAACATCGGAAACGGCAGCGACAGCGTGATCGTCGCCGAGAACATCTCGGTCGGCGGGATCATCACGGTGACCGGCTACCAGATCAACGGGGCCGGACCGACCTACAACACGCTGGCCGACCTGAACAACGCTCTGGCAGCGACGGCGA
>CAYGCC010000038.1:0-3101 GCA_964348165.1 uncultured Gemmatimonadota bacterium
TGCCCAGCCGGTCGGCGACCCCGTAGATCTCCGCCGCCCCCAGGGTCAGCGCGCGCAACGCCGCGTCGGGCGGCAGGCCTTCCTCCACCGCTTTGCGCACGTTCTTCAGCGCGTCGGCCGGCGTCGCCACGCCGCCCGAGTAGAAGGCGAAGGGGACGCCCGCCTGATGGAGGGCGTTCGGAGTCGAAGGTGCCCACGCGCGCGTGCGCAGCGAGCGGATCGACTCGTCGGACTCGGGATCCCGGTCCTTCGGCCGCTCTGGCCACTTCAGACTTACCAGTACCGGTATCGCGGCAGTCTTCAGCTCAGCGGCAACCGCGTAGCCGTGGTGCGCCCCGTAAACGACGGTACGCACACCCAACTTCGAACCCAGCTCCAGCGCACGGCGGATCTCTTTCGCCTCGCCGGCGGGGATGAGCACCGGCCAGCGCTCGGTCACCGCCCGCCCCACCGGGTCGAGCGTCCGGTCGTACGCGGGCCGGTCGAGCCCGGCGGGCCGCGCCCGATCGGCGGCCATGGCGCGGGCGTAGTGGCCGGCGTCGAGGAAGAGCTGCTCGAGATAGGAGATCACGCCGAACAGTGAGCCGGGGTAGCTGCGGAAACCACCGGGGCCGCGGAGGTTCAGTCGCAGCGCAGCGGGCGCCTTAACCACCATCTGCTTTGCCTCGTCGCCCGCCAGGTTGATCACCGCACCCTGCCCGGTCACGATCCCGTCGGCGGGCACGCTCATCACCGTGGTGAATCCGCCCTCACGCCAGGTACCGATCCGCGAGTCTTCCGCATCCAGCGCGTCGGCGCCGGCGCGCCACGAGAATGTGGCGGGCCGATCCTCGGGACCGTCCGCAGGCTCGCTCGGGCCGCCCCCACGCCGGGCCGGCGGTCCCGCACCCGGCTGCGCGTCCTGTGCACCCTCCTCCGCGGCGATCCCGACTTCCGAGAGAGCGTCGATGAGCCCCGGATAGACCGTCAGCCCCTCACCGTCGATCACCCAGGCCTCGGGCGGGACGGCGACGTTCGTGCCGACCGCCGCGATGAGCCCATTGGCGATCACCACCGTCCCGCTCTCGATCACGGGGCCGGCGACGGTGACGATGCGGGCGTTGGTGATGGCGTAATAGGGTGGCGGCTTGGGCACCTCGCTCGGCGCCTGCGCGCTGACGGCGGCCGGAAGCGCGGCGAACACCGCCGCGATGAGGACGGGCGCGGCGAGTCGCGGGCGGCCGAGGCGCAGATACTTCCACGCCGGTTTCGTGGGAATGGACGGCTGTCTCATCTCTCCCCTTCCTAGGCTGGTTGAGTTGCAATGGGGTCGTGGCCGAGCGGCACAGCGCCCGGCCATCTCAAGACGATCTAACACTGGGCGGCGGCCGAGCGTTGAGGCACGCGACCCTTCACGGCAGCGGCGGGGCCACAATCCCTCACGCCGACCGGCGACGGGATCTGCCAACTTAACGCTAACCCCCACGACTCAATCAATCGCCCGCCGGGCTCGCCAGCCGCTCCACCGTTTGCGCCGGCCGCGGACCGCCGATCACGGCACGTTTGAGCGCCGCCGCCAGCCGGTGCACGATCAGGTAGGCGCACGGCACCACCACCAACGTGAGCAGCGTCGAAAGGCTGAGGCCGCCAACCACGGCGATCGCCAGCGGCTGCATCAGCTCCGAGCCCTCGCCGATCCCGAGGGCGAGGGGCAGCATGCCGAATACCGTGGTGGTCGTCGTCATCAGGATCGGGCGCAGCCGTACCGCGCCCGCCTCGATCACCGCCTCCTCCACCGGCAGCCCCTTTTCGCGGCGCGCGATCTCCACGTACTGCACCAACAAGATGGCGTTGTTCACCACGATGCCGGCCAGCAGGATCACGCCCAGCAGCACTGGGGCGCCGAGCGGCGTCTGGGTGATCCAGAGTAGGAGACCGACGCCGACCAGCGCCAGTGGGATCGAGAAGAGGATGACCAGCGGGTCGCTGACGCTCTCGTACTGAATCGCCATCACCACGAACACGAGGAAGATCGCCAGCAGTGTGACGATGGCGAGGTTCCGCTGGTTCTCTTTGAGCGCCTCTTCTTCGCCGCCGTAGAGGATGGCGTAGCCGTCGGGGATCTCCAGGTCCGCCAGCGCCGCCCGCACCCCGCGCGCGACCTCGCCGACGCTGGCCACTTCTTCGTTCACATCGCCGGTGACGCGGATCTGGCGGTTCTGATTGACGCGCAGGATGGTGGTCGGCCCCGTGGCGAGGCGTACGTCGGCGACGTCACGCAAGTAGATAGGCCGGTTGGCGCCGGGGAACAGCGCGATGGAGCCCAGGTCCTCGGGGCTGGTGAACTGCTCGCGCGGCAGCCGCACGCGCACGTCGTATTCGTTGTTGCCCGCGGTGAACCGCGTGGGAATGGCGCCGTCCAGCGCTGTGCGCACGGTCTGGCCCACCTGCGCCACGTCGAGCCCCAGGTCGGCCGCCCGGGTCCGGTCGATCTCGATGGAGAGCTGCGGGCTCGCCTCCTCGGTGGACGGCTCGACGCCTTCCAGACCGGGGACGGTCTGCATGCGGCGCATCACCTCTTCCGAGAGGCGCTGCAGCTCGGGCAGCTCATCGCCCTGCACTGCGACGGCGACGTCCGAGCCGGAGATGTTGGTGCGCAGCCCGCGAATGCGCGGTGGCCGCACGAAGATGCGGGCGCCCGGCACGCCCAGCTCGTCGATTTTCTCCTGCAAGCCCGCCACCCAGCGCGCCGCCGGCATGTCGCGGCGCCGGTTGGCCGGGGCGAGCTGAACGCCGATCGAGCCGCGGCCGCCCACGGACACGGTGGAGCCGCCCCAGAGGAAACCGCCGGCCGTGGTGAAGACATGTTCGACATACGGCATTTGCGCGACGAGCGCCTCGATTCGTCCGGTCACCTCGTTGGTGCGCTCGGGCGAGGTGCCCGGCGGCATGCGCAAATAGACGCCGACGTTCCCATCGTCTACCGACGGCAGGAACTCGCTCCCCAGGCCGCGGGTCAGCAACCCGACGCCGAACAGCGCGCCGAACGCCGCGCCCACCACCAGCCAGCGCCAGCGCACCGCGCGGCGGGCCAGGTCGCGGTAACCGGCGGTGAAGCCGAT
>CAYGCC010000039.1:0-9661 GCA_964348165.1 uncultured Gemmatimonadota bacterium
CATCTATCAAGTGGGCGAAGTACTCTATTCAATACTCAAAAGCTAATGGCTGGACCTCGTGCAGCGAGGGCCGGTGGCGGAGGTCATGTGAGCGGAAAACGCTCCGGCCACGGGACCCATCTATTTCGGGAAGCAGCTGCCGACGCCGCCGCCGCTCGGACTGATCACCCAGATCGTTCCCCTACAGTTCATACGCGCCGACGAAGGGTTGGCCGTGCTGCAACAGCTCGCCAGCCCCACGGCTCGGATCGAGACCGTGCCGCGCTCCAACTCGCTGCTGATCACCGACCGGGCGATCAACGTAGCTCGCTACCTGGAACTGCTCGTCCAGCTCGACGCGAAGTCGGACGGCGAAGGGGGTTGCCGGACTTACGTCGACAGGCTCAAGCATGCGAACGCTCAGGTGCTCGCCCAAACGCTCGGCCAGACCTTCGGCGCTGTCGTTCCTGCGGCCGAAGCGCCCGGGCGCGTGGCCTCACTGCAGGATCGGAGCCTGTCCGGCACGCTGGAGTCGTTTCGTCAGCGTCAGCTCGAGTCGCTCGAGCAGCGGCGCACCATGCCGCTGCCGCTGCCGCTCCAAACCGGCGCCGACACGGGGGCCGTCCCTCCGGAGGAAGTCACCGGCCTGGTCGGGCAGACGATGATCGTGCCCGACGTCGCGACCAACTCGTTGGTCATTCGCACCGCACCACCGAACTACCCCGTGCTCGAGGAGACCATCGAGGCACTGGACATCCGACCGGCGCAGGTGCTGCTCGAGGTGCTCATCACCGAGATCACCCTCGACAAGGCCACCGAGTACGGCATCGACTGGTCGATCTTCACCGAGGGCGTGACCGGTGAGGACATCGACATCACCGGCCGCCTGGGGCCACAGCAGTTCAGCGACAGCGCGCTGGCCGGGGTGCAGGACTTCGTCGCCCGCGTCGTGCGGCTGGGTCAGGTGGACTACCGCGCCGTGCTGCGAGCCCTCGCCTCCCGCGCCGACATTCGGGTGCTCTCAACACCCCATATCCTGGCCCTCAACAACGAAGAGGCGCGCATCCTGGTGGGGAGCGAGGTCCCGTTCACCCAATCGACCATCAGCCCCGTCGTCGGCGGCTTCGACCGGGTGATCCAGTACCGCGACGTGGGGACGCAGCTCACCATCATCCCCACCATCAACAGCGATGGTTACGTCACGTTTCGAATCCTTCAGGAGGTCAGCTCACTGACCGAGCTGACGCTCGCCGCCGCGCTCGGCGCGCCCATCATCACCGTGCGCGAGGCGGAAACCAGCGCCATCGTGCCGAACGGCCAGACCATCGTCATCGGCGGCCTGATCGATGAAACCCGCGATCGGGTGGAGAGCGGCGTGCCGGTGCTGAAGGACATCCCGCTGCTCGGTTATCTGTTCAAGAGCGAATCGACGCGCCGGCTTCGCACCGAACTGGCGATCTTCGTCACGCCGTACGTCGTGTTTAACGACGAAGACGCCGCCGATCTTCTGGAGCGCGAACGCCAGCGTCTGCAGCAGCGGGACGAGCTGGACGAGGCGCTCCCGCCCCCACCGGACGGATCCCCACCCCCCCGCTGAGCGGACTTCACCGACACGTCGCGCTGAAGGAGCGGGACTTCGCGCCCCAGGCGAAGCCCGTCGCTGGGCCGGTCGGTCACATATTGCGCGAGAACCTCAACCCGGTTAACGCGTTGCACGGGCGCGGCGAGCACCATAAGTGGTTGTGAAATAACGAATTGCAAGACCCAAGCTCAGCGCGCTCCCGCCCCGGTTATTCGCTGAGCGGTGCACGACAATTGCAGCAAGAATTGCTCGCAACCTCACTCTGACACCTAGCCCTATACACGGCGAAACGCCCCAACCCCGCGTGCGGCTGACCCGCAGCCTCGTGCTTTATCGATCGAGCAAGCGCTTGCGCTTGTGCCACCGCAGGCGTCCCGCCACGCCAGCGCAGCCACAGAATACAAATCGCGCAGAAGGGTATGTCCGACCCCCGCCGTACGCGGCGCGCGTCGTTGTCCACCTCGGCCTTCGGTCCGCGAGGCCGCCGGTGTCCCGACCGCCTGCTCTGGCTTACAGGGTGGGCGCGCCCACCGCCGGACACCTGAAGTGCGTCAACCGACCCGATGCACCCTACCGCTCATTCGTTTCGTTGGAGGTGAAACGTGAGACTCACGAGGCGAGAATTCGCAAAGCTGACGGCGCTGGCCGGCGGGGCGTTGATGATCCCCTGGCACATCCGCCAGAAGCTTTATGCCCAGATACCCGGCGGCACGCTGCCCCCGGGTGGTGTGGCGAAGTACGTGCTGCCACTGGTGAAGCCGCCGGCCATGCCGACGGCCGCCAGGGGGCGCGGTCCGAAAAAGGCAGACTTCTACAATATTGCTGTTTGGCAGTTCCAGCAGCGAATCCTATCCCCGCCTCACCCGATGACCACCGTCTGGAGCTACGGATCACAGGCTCACCCCGGAACGGTGGCAGAGGGCGGGACGTTCAACTATCCCGCCTTTACGATCGAGGCCCAGTACAATCAGCCCGTTCGCGTCAACTGGATCAACGGGCTCCTCGACGCCTTCGGCAACTACTTGCCGCATCTGCTACCGGTCGACCAGACCCTGCACTGGGCCAACCCGCCGGGAGGCGTGGACGGCCGCGACAAGCGCGGTTTCGATCAGACGCCCTATATGGGCCCCGTGCCCATCGTCACGCACGTTCATGGCGCGCACACGACCGAGGACAGCGACGGGTACGCAGAGGCTTGGTATCTACCCGACGCCGTGAACATCCCCGCCGGCTACGCCAGAACCGGCACTTTCTTCGACTACTTCAACGCTAAATACAATAGGCAGTGGGGGCCCGGTTCGGCGCGTTTCGAGTATCCCAACGACCAGCCGGCCACCACGCTCTGGTACCACGACCACTCGCTGGGGATGACCCGTGCGAACGTGTACGCCGGGCCCGCGGGCTACTGGCTGATCCGCGGCGGCCCGTATGACATGGACCTGGGCTACGTGGCGCCGGGCGTCGGCGACGACCCGCTGGGCGAGTACACCGAGATCCCCATCGTCATCCAGGATCGCTCATTCAACGCCGACGGCTCGCTGTTCTACCCAGACAATCGGGCCTTCTTCGAGGGACTCGATCCGGCGCAGCTGCAGATCCCGTTCATCCCGGACGAAGCCTGCGACGGCCTGCCCAGTGACGTGTCGCCGATCTGGAACCCCGAGTTCTTCGGCAACATGCAGGTGGTGAACGGGTTCACCTGGCCGTTCCTGGAGGTGGAGCAGCGGCGCTACCGTTTCCGTTTCCTGAACGGCTGCAACTCGCGCTTCCTGGTTCTCAAGATGACGACCACCCCCAGGATGACGAACGACGGGTTCAACACGCGGGAGTTCTCGTTCTGGCAGATCGGCGCATCGCAGGGCTTCCTGCCCAACCCGGTGGAGCTGGACTTTCTGCTGATGGCGCCAGCGGAGCGCGCCGACGTCATCGTCGACTTCACCAACATCCCCGTCGGCACGGAGATCTACTTGGTGAACGACGGCCCCGACGCGCCGTTTGGCGGGATCACGCTGGAAGACCTCTCAGATTGGGAGTCGACTGGACAGGTGATGCAGTTCATCGTGAAGGCAGCCACTAGCGTCGATACGACGACCCCGCCCGACCAGTTGGAGCTCCCGGCGCAGCCGGTTCTCCCCGCGACCAATGTGACCCGGCAGCTGTCGCTCAACGAGGAGGAGTCGAAGAGCGTGCGCGTCTCGGAGGATGCGGCCGGCAATATCGTCCTGGATTGCGCCACCGGCGAGGTCTTCGGTCCGACAGCGGCAATGCTAGGGACGCTCAATCCGGACGGCACCGGCAATCCGCTGCTCTGGAGCGACTTGATCACCGAGAACCCGGCGGTCGGTGCCACCGAGGAGTGGGAAATCCACAACTTCACCGCGGATGCCCACCCGATCCACGTCCACCTGGTGAAGTTCAAGGTCCTGGGCCGAGGCGCTGACGGCACGCAGCCGCCGGAGGCCTGGGAAACGGGATTCAAGGACACCGTGATCGCCTACCCGGGAGAGATCACGCGAATCAAGGCCAACTACGACCTGGCGGGCTTCTACGTCTGGCACTGCCACATCGTCGAGCACGAGGACAACGAGATGATGAGGCCGTACCACATCGGGCCCATACCGCCGGGCGCGCCGGCCCAGTAAGCAGGCGCGATCCGCGACTTCAAAATCTTCACCCTCTAACAGCGAGGGCCGCCTAATCGGCGGCCCTCGTCTTCTCTATACGCCCAAGAAGCCTGGCGACTTCACTCGCGCAATCTCGCCACGGCGATTGGCCAAGGGGACGATCAAAGATCGCGTTCCGTCCAGTGTCGCACCCTGAAGTAAGGCCCGTCCTCCAGTTGCAGGCCGTGCACCTGGAACACCACCTGGATCTCGTGCGTGAGCGGGTGGCCTTCTTCCCACCCCCGGCTCACGAACAGGATGCGGCTCGGAATCGTCGTGAAATCGCCCAGTTGCCCACCGCCCAAACCCGACTCCCGCAGCCGACTGAGCACGATCACCTTCGTTCCCATCACGCCGTCACTCTCGCGCGCCGCGATCAGCCGCTCGGCACCGCTTTGACCCAGCTCGGGCAGCGCCGCCAGCACCGGCAGCGGGGCCGAGTTGACGTTGATGCGGCCATCGCCCCAGACGGTGACGTAGGGAGCGATCAGACCGGCGATCGAGTCGGTGAACCCGCGAACGCGCGTCAGCTCCTCCAGCCGCTGGATCGGCCGGTTGGGCGGCCGGAACGGCGAGCCGGCGCGGGCGTAATCGGCCGCTTCCGCTCCGTTGGGCAGCGGTTCGTCGTCGTCATCCACCCAGTCACCCAGCGCTTCGACCAGAGCCGTCGCTTGATCCTCGCCGACGAACTGCGCGAAAAAGCCCAGCAGCACCCGCTCCGGAGATTCGTTCAGATCGACTCGGGCGTTGAGATCAACGACAGCTACCTGGTACCTGGCTTGTCCCAGTCGCTGCTCACCGGCGCTGATCAGCTCTTCTTCAAACGAGCCGAAGGCGCGAATCTGTTCTTCCGGTGTCCCGGCAGCGCGCAGCAGCTCTCGCAGCCGTTCCGTGGCGGCCACGACACCGCTCTCGGCCGCGTAGCGTGCCACCGTGCGCGACCGCGCCGTCTGCACCAGGTTTATCTGCGACCGTGATACGGCCACGACGCCGGCCGCGATGACGCCCAGTACGATGATCAGCCACAGGACCAGCATCAGCGCGACGCCACGCCGGCCGGAATAACGACTCCGTTCTGCGGAAACCGTCATCAGCGCCCCGGCCCCGTTCTCACCGCCCAGGTCAGCACCTTGTCAGCCGAATCCAACTCCACCCCTCCAGCCTAGGACCAGCGTTCAGCGGGCGCAATCAGCGCCAGCCAGCGACCGCCGGACAGCCGGGGAAGAGGCAAACTTTTCACAGTGGGGCCCCTGGCGCCTGTGACCTCAGCCGCTGCTGCCTCGTCTATTCTTTCGAGGGAGACCGCCTAACGCCTTAGTGTGTCTAGATTCCCGGTCCGCCGGGGGCCCGCGGCCTTGAGCACGGTACGCCGCTTGCGCCTGATCACAACTGGACGGCAAAGACGTTGCGCGAAGATCCCCCGAAAGCCTAGTATGCGGAAGGCCCCTCTTACCGCCGACATCCAGACTAACGAGGAGTGGGAGATGAGCCGCGATACGTTATCCGTCAAGCGTTTTTCGGTCAGCTTCATGGCTCTGGCGCTGGCCGTTACCCTGCCGTTGGCCTGCTCGTCCAGCGATGACGCCGCCGGCCCCGACGATGGCCAGGGGCCCGACGGTCCGAACCCCACCGTCACCGCCAGCGTCGTCGTCGCCGACGTGAGCCAGACGATCGGTTGGCCGGGGGTGGACGCCGTCGACGGCGAGGTCAGCTTCAGCGGCCTCACGGTGGAGATCTCGGAAGACGGCGCGAGCTGGCTCACCCTCACCGATCAGCCAACCACCGCGACGCTCACGCTTGGCGACGGCGCCGCCCAGGCGACGCTGGTACCCGCGACGGATATTCCAGCCGGCGACTACTCCAAGGCGCGCCTCACGGCGACAGACGCGCAGGTCGACATCTCGGCCACGCTGAACGGCCAGAGTTTCGCGGCGCAGCTCAAGCCGCCGTCAGACCAGCCGATCGTGATCGAGAAGGACATCCAGGTGATCGACAACGGCGACGGCACCCGCACGATCAGCGTCGAGCTGGTGACGGTCCAGACGTTCGCGCTGCGGGTGAACCCCGGGGCCGGCATCACGATCGAGATCGGAGGTGACGTCGGGGCAATCGCAGCGGCGGCGGCGATGTCAGCCTCGGTGGCCGCGGCGGACGTGAGCGGCCCCGCCGGCGTCGACGTGAGCGGCGAGGTGACCTTCACCAATCTGAGGATCGAGCTTTCCGATGACGGCGGCACCACCTGGCTGAAGGTGGCCGAGAACCAGGGGACGGCGACGGTGGCGCTCGGTGATGGCAGCGTGGAAGCGACGCTGGTGCCGGTCGATCAGATTCCGGCCGGTCTCTACACGATGGCGCGCCTGACCGCCACCGATGTCACGGTGGACCTGACCGCGATGATCAACAACCAGCAGTTCGCCGCTCAGTTCAAGCCGCCCACGACCGACCCGGTCGAGATCACCAAGGACGTGGAAGCGATCGTCAACGACGACGGCACGACCACGTTCCGTTTCGAGCTGGAGATGGTCCGGACCATCGAGCTGCGTCAGGGCACCGGCGGCATGGAGCTGGTGATCAACGGCGACATGGGCAGCGCGGCGGCGCCCGCCAGCATGGCTGCCGCCGTGGCCGCCAGCGACGGGAGCGCGCCGCCGAGCGCGAACGTGAGCGGCGAAGTGACCTTCACCGGGCTCACGATCGAGCTGTTCGACGACGCGACCCAGACCTGGCTGATCGTGGCCCAGGACGAGGGCTCGGCGACCGTTGCCCTCGCCGATAATACGGTGGACGCGACGCTGATGGCGGTGGACCAGATTCCGGCGGGGATGTACAGCCTGGCGCGACTCACCGCGACCGATGCGCTGATCGAGGTAACCGTGGACTCGAACGGCCAGCAGGTGCATGCGCAGATCCGGCCGCCGAGCAGCGATCCGGTGGAGATTACTAAGGACGTGGAGGCGATCGTCAACGAAGACGGTACGACCACGTTCCGTTTCGAGTTGGAGATGGTTCGGACGATAGATGTGAGCCACGACCCGGCCGACGGCGCCACGATCGTCACCGTGGAGGGCGATCTGGGCGTAAGTCAGGCACGGGCGAGCTGAGCGGGGGCGGATCGGCACGGATTCCGACCCCCACAAAGCGGCAGGGCCGAACCGCGACTCGCGGTTCGGCCCTGTTTCATCTGCCGGCGACCGGCCGGGCGCCCCTACATCACCCGGTCCTGACTGACCACTACGCCCCGTCCGGCCGCGCCCGGCTTGGCGGGCGCGTCGAACACGAGCTTTCCGTCCTCCAGATGAACCCCGGTGAGGGCGATGGCCAGAACCTCCTCCAGCGTCTCCACCGGGTGGACCGTCAGCTTGCAGCGCACCTCTTCCGGCAAATCGTCCAGGTCCGCCTGATTCTCCTTCGGCAGAATCGCTTCGCGGATTCCGGCCCGGCAGGCGCCCAGCAGCTTCTCCTTGACCCCGCCGATGGGTAACACGCGGCCGGTGAGCGTGAGCTCGCCGGTCATCGCCACGTCGTGTCGCACCGGGCGCTTCGACAACGCGCTGACCAGCGCCGTGGCCATCGTGATCCCGGCCGAGGGGCCTTCCTTCGGGATGGCGCCGGCGGGCACGTGCACGTGCACGTCGATGTCCTTGAAGCGAGTCTCGTGTATCCCCAGGTCGGTGTGGTGCGTCGTGGCGTAGGTCAGTCCGGCCCGAGCGCTCTCTTTCATCACATCGCCCAGCTGACCCGTAAGCACCAGTTGCCCACTGCCCGGCATGATGCTCGCCTCGACGAAGATGATGTCCCCACCCACCTGCGTGTAGGTCATGCCCGTGGCCACACCGACACCTGGCTCCGGCAACATCTTCTCCGGGTGCGCCTTCGGCTTGCCCAGCAACTGCCGCAGTCGGTCGCGGTCCACCGCGATCAGCTCGGCCTTGCCTTCGGCGATCTCGCGTGCGGCCTTGCGCGCCAGACTGCCCAGCTCGCGCTCGAGCTGCCGGACGCCCGCTTCGTGCGTCCACTCGTTGATCACCCCGAGCAGCGCCTCGTCATTGACCTGGAGCTGTTCGGCGCTGAGGCCGGACTCCTCCAGCTGCCGCGGCAGCAGGTAGCGTTTGGCGATCTCCAGCTTCTCGAGCTCCGTGTAGCCGCTGAACTCCGTCTCCTCCATGCGGTCGAGCAACGGGGCCGGCACCTGGTGCTTGAAGTTTCCGGTGCAGATGAAAAGCACCTCGGACAGATCGAAGCCGATGCCCAGGTAGTGGTCGGTGAAGCTGTTGTTCTGCGCCGGGTCGAGTGTCTCCAGCAGCGCCGCCGACGGGTCGCCCTGGAACGACACACCCAGCTTGTCCACCTCGTCGAGCAGGAAGACCGGGTTCTTGGTGCCCGCTCGCTTCATCCCCTGGATGATGCGGCCGGGCATGGCGCCCACATAGGTGCGACGATGCCCGCGGATGTCCGCCTCATCCCGGGCACCGCCCAGCGAGACGCGGACGTATTTGCGGCCCAACGCCCGGGCGATCGACTTCGCCACCGACGTCTTGCCGGTGCCCGGCGGCCCGATGAACAGCAGGATCGGACCGGCGGCCATCGCCTTGGCCTTCTCCTCCTCGTCCTTGGCTCGCTCGCGGCGCATCTTGCCCACGGCCAGAAACTCGAGGATGCGCTCCTTCACATCGCCCAGGCCGTAGTGGTCCTCGTCGAGAATCTTCCGCGCCTCTTCGATGTTTAATCGATCCTCGGAACGCTCAGACCACGGCAGGTCGGCGATCCACTCCAGGTAGGTACGGATAACCTGCGCCTCGGCCGACTCGCGGTTCACCCGCTCCAGTCGGCGCAGCTCACGATCGACCTCCTCCCGAGCCTCCTCCGGCAATTCGAGCGCCTCCAGCCGCTCACGCAGCTCCTCGATCTCCGCGTCGTCGTCCTCTTCGCCCAGTTCCCGGCGAATCGCCCTGAGCTGCTCGCGCAGGTAGATCTCACGCTGCCGCTCACCCAGCTCCTCCTGCACCCGAGAGCGGATGTGCTCCTGGGCCTCCAGCATGGCGATCTGGCGATAGAGGTGGACGAGGATGCGCCGCAGTCGAAGCTCCACCGACGTCGTCTCGAGCAGCTCCTGTTTGTCGGGAGCGTTCAGCTCCATGTAATAGGCGACGTGGTCGGACAAAGCGCCCGGCTCCTCCACCGCCCGAATGAAGCGCTCGATGATCTCTTCCGGCACGCCCCGGTGGCGCCCCAGCTCCGCGGCCTTCTCGCTCACCTCGCGAAACAGACCCTGGAACGCCGCGTCATCCGGGTTCAACGGACCCTGATCTTCCAGCGGGGTGACTACGGCCTCGAGAAAGCCTTTGGCCGATTCGCTGTAGTGCAGCGCCGTAGCCCGCCGATCGCCCTCCAGCAGCAGCTGCAATCCGCCGGGGAAACGCTGGATCTGCGCGATCCG